>JBCBJE010000313.1:0-6428 GCA_038523735.1 Cyanobacteria bacterium J06626_18
CGGGCACTGTCAATTGAAGCTGTTCAGCCGACGTTGCTAAATCCTGCAAGCTCCCGACTAGGTATTCCTTAAAGCTTTGGATACGAACTGCTAAGTCCTGAGAGGCACCGGCAAAGCTAGTCCGCATTTCTGCTTCGATACGATCGCGACGGCGTTCTAGTTTTTCAATCTCTAATTCTAGCGATCGTCTTTTGCGTTCTAGATCACTCACTGCCGATTTCACCATCTGCGCCAAGTCTGCTTGGACCTGCTCGCCTCGACGCTGAGAGGTTGGCACAGGTATTGATGTCGGTTGGGCCCCACTGGATGAAGTGCTAGAGGATGAAGATTCGTCAGCAGTCATAGGTCAGCAGTCTCAATTCAGTATCAATGAGAGGAATAAATCTGGTTAGTTGGCCTGCCCAGGAACATGCTGCTCTAGCTGCGATCGTAGCTCACTGGGACTGAACAACATGGGCAAGAAATGGATGCTATTAACTTCTCGAAAGTAGAACAAAATGGGTACAGGCGACCAGAAAATTTCCCAGGTTGCCCATTCTTGAAAGGGAAAGCGGCGGATCCGCGTCTCACCCCGATAGATGTCGAGATCCGTTTCAGTAAACACAAGCCGCAACGTAGCTGCCTGGTATAGCAAAAATGCTCCAAACAGAGCCACTGCAAGGGAAACCCAAATTTGCACCAGAGCTAGAAGGATCGCTAGTACAAGCAACACAATTGGAATTGTATAACTTGGCCTCAGTGTTGTAGTTTCAGCGGTAGAAGATGCAGTCACAGTTCTTTCAGAGTTAGCTATCAACTACTGACATTATCCCTCGGATTGAAGGGGTTGGGGTGACGGGCCAATAGGATGGACTCAGTGGGAGTGCGATGGAATTGCAGAAATTAAGTTAAGGACGCTTCGCGAATCCGCCGTACTCTGGCTGGTAACGAGCGATGAATCGTCGTTCAGTGTCATACAAAACAATCGGAATCTGCACGTGATTTCCTATCCGCATGATGTCTTGAACGAGCTGATGCGTTTGGCCAACAACAGATGAGGCTTGGGTAAGATGCCCCTGCGTTGATGGGGGCGATATGGATTGCCGCACGGCACTATCATAAGGACTTCTGAGAATCAGCTCAACTCGTTGTGAATTGTAGGAATAAGTGCAGATGCCTAAGTCTAGAGGACACAGCGCTACTAAGTCGTCCTCGATGGTTTGGAACGCGACTGCCTGTTTCAGACGGTTCTGAGCTTGTTCCAGGGAGGCTTGGTAGGTAGCGAGTCGGCTTTGGGCATCGGCGTAAGGAATGCTGTTCTCAGGAACTTGGCGTAAATGGGTAATTGCCCGTCGCCATTGTTCGACCGCCGATGTCCACTGGTTATCTCGACCGGCTTCCTGAGCTGCGGAAACACTCTTTAAGGCAGTTTGGTAAGCACGATCGCCCGCTTTCTCGCGATTTACAACTGTCCGAGTCTCTGCCAGCCGGATACGATACTCCTCCAGTAGCGATCGCGCTTCGTCATAGGCAAGCGTTCCCTGCGGAACTTGGCTCAATGCGTTGACGGCTCGCTGCCATTCCTGCTGCGCCAGCAGCCATTCTGAAAGGGTGGTGGCATTTTGGACATGAGCTGTTGCTGATTGTGCCGCCGGTAAAGCCGCATTAAGATTCGCTTCAGCTCGCTCTTCTATTGTTAACCGTTGACCAATCGCGGCGTGGTTGGCCTCATACTCGGCCAGTTTCCGCTGAGCAAAGTCAGCCATGGGGCTTCCCGGAGAAACCCGCCGTAAATCAGCCACTGCCTTTTTCCACAGCAAATGGATCTCGGTCCAGAGGGGGACTGGGTGAGGAGGGTTCTGGCTTTTCTCAGCAGCAACAGCAGCATTCTCCTGAGCCCTCATAATCCATTCCAGATCCGACAGCTGAGTCCGGTAACGAAGCAACTCTGCCTGGGCTGTGTCGTAGTGGGGCGACCAAGGCGGGATCCCCCCTAGGAGCCTAACGGCCTTTAACAGATCTTGATGGGCCAGACTCACATCCTCAAGTGTGGGCGTTCCTTGAAGCTGGACAACCGCAGCTTGACTCAGATCACTCGCAGTTTGGCGGCGGCTACAGCTACCAATTAGACAGGGACGGCTGATGCTGTAGGTAACGCCTCCTAGAAGCAATCCGGCAGCGGTTAGTCCAACGACTGATCGCCAAGGCCACTCTTGCCAAACTTCCTTAAAGATATGCCAGCGATGTTTAAAGGGTGCTGGCGATTTCGAAGATGCAGATGCAGACGATTCAGGTGTAGAAGGCTGTGGCACCGAAGATGGTTCTTGGAAGGGGAGCGTGACATTGCTCTCAACCTCGACCGACTCCATCGGCGATGAGACTAAGACCAAAGCGCCAGCTGGTTCCTCCCCTTTGGAATTAGCATCGCTATCCGAGAGGGCAGGATTGGACTTGCCAAATAGATCAGCCGTTCCATCGGCGTGCCGCCACTTCCAGTTACGTGCCGCATAGGGATTTGTTTTGCCTCGCTGTCTGAGATAAAGCCGTACAGGTAATTCGCCTTCTACGGTCAAAATACCGCTGGGCAGGTCGATCGCGGTAAGCCCTTTACTGATGGCGAAGGCCAATGTTCTAAACCGACGATCGCGCCCAGGTGCAGTTGAGGCTACTTCGGTATCTTCGGACAACACCAGCAATCGTCCTTGCTGAAAGCGACACCGAACCACAGGTGAACGCTCTGTCACCCGAGCAATCGCAGCTTGAATACGACTTTCCAGAACGCCTACGAAGCGATCAGAAAGATTAACTGAAGAAGAGGGAGAAGTCATAGTGCTGGAATATTAAGAGGGCAGATCAGCACCCAAAGCAGCAAAGCTTACACGGCTGGCAGCAGCCGTAACAGCAGAAAATGACACGAAATGAGTTGTGATATTACCGAGTATGCTAATGCAAGATATTGAATACGGAAGGTTTTTTTAGCAATTGGGGCTGTCAATTACGAAAAAGACTCATCTCCTTTTGAGCTTGCTGTTGTGAGTGGCGGACTGAGCAACTTTGATAAAGAACGCTTCACGGGTATGAGCCATTTTCGCTGTCTGATGAGGAAGCGCGTGACAGACTAGCGCGTAACAGACTATGAGGAACGTTAGAAAATGCCTTCAAAACTCAGGTTCGACGTTTAGCATGGGGTTGAAGTGGTGTTGCCGAGCAAGTTTGATTAGCACACGGGTGGAGGCGATTGATTGTATCACCGAGCCCTAAGCCTCCGTGATACCGTCTCGAATGCTCAGCGATCGCTCGTGTCGGACACGATTTTTTCTATCCATGAACATCCTGGTCGTTGAAGACGAGATTGAAATCGCAAATCTCACAAAGCTCTATTTGGAGAAAGAGGGCTTTACTGTGCATATTTGCCGAAATGGTGAACAGGCACTCGCAGTAGCGCAGACTCTGCAGCCCGATGTGATTGTGCTCGATTTGATGTTGCCGGGGCTAGATGGTCTAGAAGTTTGTGCTCGTATTCGTCAACGATCCGGGCAAAAAGATCCCTACATCCTCATGGTGACGGCAAAAGGCGAAGAAATGGACCGGATTATTGGCCTTTCGACCGGAGCTGACGACTATTTAGTTAAACCCTTTAGCCCCCGCGAACTAGTTGCTAGAGTCCGAGCTCTTCTACGCCGCAGCTTACGTCAAGGCGGGCAGGCACCTCAATATCAAAGCCCTCACTTTCAAATTGATCCAGCCCAGCGAACTGCCGTGCGATCGCACGGCACAGGCGAATCAGAAACCCTTTCACTCACGACCTTAGAGTTTGACCTGTTAGCTACCTTTGTGAGCTATCCCGGTCGCGTTTGGACACGTCCTCAGCTGATTGAGAAACTCTGGGACGCTGATTTTTATGGCGACGAACGGATTGTGGACGCCCATATCGCTCGACTGCGCAAAAAAATAGAACCGGATCCGACCCATCCCTCTTTTATCAAAACGGTAATTGGTGTGGGCTACAAGTTTGAAGATGAAGAGAGCGAGGCATTATGAGGAAACACAGCCTCCGAAGTCGGCTATTTCGGGCTCATTTGACAGTGCTAAGTATCGGCATCATTACACTAACCACCATTGGCTGGTTATATTCGCCACGACTCTTCATCCTCTATTTGCGCCAAATTGAAGGTAGCAATATTCGTATCCAGCAGGTCCAGACTCAGTTAGTCAAAGGATTTCAATTTGCTTGGAATCGCGGCATGATTTGGGCAGGCTTGCTGGGGGGAATTGCGGCCAGCAGCATGAGCTACTGGTTATCGCAGCGCATCGTGCAACCTTTGCTGGAAGTAGAAGAAGTCACGCGAGCCTTTGCTTCGGGTGACTTGGACCGCCGCTTACCAGAGTACGAAATCTTGGAACTAACTCAACTCGCCAACAGCATCAACCATATGGCAACCGACTTGCAAGGGGTTGAACAGCGCCGCCGTGATTTGGTAGGTGATTTGTCCCATGAACTCCGGACACCGCTTACTATCCTCAAAGGGTATCTAGAAGGTTTAGCCGATGGAACCATCGAGGCTGATGCTCAGATCTACGAACGTTTGGCCCGCGAAACCACTCGTCTTCAGCGCTTGGTGAAAGATCTCCAAGAACTGTCACAGTTAGAGTCGGGGTACTTGCCGATTCAGGCTGAACCAACCGCCCTTTGCAACATATTGTCCTCTGTGGTCACTCGCTTTGCCGACCAACGTCTGCCCGACGACCCTGTCCAGATGACACTAAACTGCCCGGCTGGATTGCCTCTTGTACAGGCTGACGCCGAACGGATTGAACAGGTCATGGTCAACCTTTTAGGAAATGCCCTCCGCTACACGCAACAAGGCAATGTTCAGGTATCGGCATGGCCCGATCACGATCGTGTGTGGGTCGCTGTGCAAGATACAGGACCTGGAATTGCCCCCAGTGATCTAGATCATGTGTTTGATCGATTTTGGCGGGCCGATCCGTCGCGCGATCGCGCTTCCGGCGGAACCGGGATTGGACTCACCATCTGTCGCCGTTTGATTGAACTCCATGGCGGCTATATTGAGGTTAAGAGTACACTCGGACAGGGCAGCATCTTCCGATTTTGGTTACCGTTTTCTAAACAACACACTGCAACGGAAAACCGTGTACTCTTGAAATGACTGCAGGACAAGGTATCTCTCTTACTTCCTACCGGCAACTATGCAGGACTCTCCTCCTAAGTTATCCGCCTACCGTGATGCCAGCAAGCGTCAGGCTCGACGCAAATCGCTGCATAAACCAGGGCATCTTTTTCGCGATCGTTATCGCATCGTGAAAGTATTAGCTGCAGGGGGCTTTGGCGTCACTTACCTAGCTCAGGATGGAGGCATTCCCGGAAGTCCACTGTGTGTTATCAAGCAACTTTGCCCCAAAGTCACAAGCCCCATGGCTCTGGAGCGCGCCAAACGCCGCTTTCGTCAAGAAGCAAAAGTTTTAGCAAAAGTTGGCAGCCACTCGCAAATCCCTCGATTGCTGGACTATTTCACAATTAAGGAAGGGTTCTACCTAGTTCAGGAATACATACCGGGAGAAGTACTCACAAAAGAAGTCCGTCGTCGGGGTAAGCAAACCGAGCGGCAGGTAAAGCAGTTCTTACAGGAAATCCTGCCCGTCGTAAAGTTCGTTCATCGCTGCCGGATTATTCACCGTGACATCAAGCCACCCAACATTATTCGTTGTGCCGATGATGGCCGGCTGGTGCTTATTGATTTCGGTGCCGTTCGTGAGTGCTTGGGAGAGGTTGGTGAGGGTAGCTTTCAAAACTCACTGACTCAGTTTGTCGGGACTCCTGGCTTTGCACCCCCAGAACAGCAGGCATTGCGTCCCACCTATGCCAGTGACATTTATGCCTTGGGCATGACGAGCTTGTTTTTGCTGACCGGTAAAACCCCGATTGAGTTTGATACCGATCCCAAAACAGGCGATGTTTTGTGGCAACACATGGTTGAAGTCAGTGACCACTTTGCCAATGTCTTACACAGAATGCTGCGACCGGATGTGATGGATCGGTATCAGACGGTAGATGAGGTTATGCAGGTTTTGCAACTGGAGAAACATATTCCTCAGTTGTCAACAGGTCTCAGCCACCAGCCTCGTCGTCCCTCAGTCGATGAAATGGATACCGTCGTCCCGATTGGCGGGTATCTTACCCCTGTGCAGCGACAGGCCATTGGTATCCGGCGCTGGCGATCGCGGAAACAGAAGCAAAATACGCACACCCTGGTCAATACTGGCCTATCGATGACTACTAGCACCGCGTCGCCGCATCATCAGTTTTGACCTGGCGATGACAGCCAGGTCAAAATATGGCGATTAATCAATTCAGGATCCTCGTCATATAAACAATGCCCCGCATTGGGAACAACCACAAAAGTTACCAGCGGATTAAGGGGCGCTAG
>JBCBJE010000314.1:0-6413 GCA_038523735.1 Cyanobacteria bacterium J06626_18
ATGTCCTACTGACTCCTGACTCCTTTCCCCACCCAAAGTTTGTCGATCCCCTTAAGTCTATGGATCCTCTTATGCCAAATCAGCCTTACTGATGAGATGGGCTTCTAGGAACCAGAGGCGCTTGTCGATAGTGCGAGAAATCTCGGTGTAGAGATCGGCTGTATCGGCATCACCTAGCTCGTCGGACTTGTCGATCGCCTCACGAAGGTGCTTACCGTAGGCAGCATAGCGATCGGCCAGCGCCGCCACATGGTCCTCACCATCCACAGCGTCTAGAGGATACTCGGGAAGGATGGAGGCGCTAGCAGCAACACGGGCAGTTCCGAGAGCTGTCGCACCGAGCGCCGTCACCCGCTCAGCGACCATATCAACGTACTCTTCAACTTCACCCGCCATTTCATCAAACAGTTCGTGCAGCTGAAAGAAATCTTTGCCCTTAACATTCCAGTGAGCTTGCTTGGTTTGAGTTTTAAGGTCCAAGCTAGCCGCCAGGGTTTGATTCAGCAACACAACAACTGCCTCGCGCATAGTGGCAGGCAAATCAATACGAGTGGGATAGAACCGGATATTTGTTTTAACTGGGGTTGCAACCATGGATCGCTCTCCTTGTAATGCGGTGAGGTCAAACCCTGCTTCATGTGACTAACAGGGTGCAGTCCATTTGCTCTCTTCTAAATCATACTCGTTATGAGTACGACTTGCAACGATCGCAAAATATTGCTTTCTCCCCACAGGATACTGAAAAGGGGGAGCGCTGTTTGTGCTCCCCCTTGCGTTTGTGATACTCAAGTGCGCGCCTGTTGTGAGACTCGCCTCAAAAACAATAGACCTCAGTTGCGCGTCAGCTGTTCGTGTTAGCTTTATCGGTGCTGACAGCTGTTGCCTCCACTGTAGAAGCCGTATCAGTTGCTTTCGCTGGCGCAGCTGTACCAGCGGGTGGAGGAGTCGTCGTGCTGGGACTCGCTGGTTTCAGAGCAGGCGCACTAGGGTCCATGCCTAGCTGTTGCTTTGCCTGATACAGCAGTGTTTCGGCTCCGGATCCTAAGCTCGAAGCGACCGATTTGCCGATTTCACCAAAGGACTTAGGTTCATTGTTCTTAGAACCTTTGGTTGTGTCTTCGTACCAGGCACGGGTTCTAAGACCTAGGCCAACAGAAATCTTCCAAAACAGATCAGCCCCCACAAATAGGAGGCACAGCACTAGCCAGAGCAGGATACCAGTCTCGCGTAGAATGCCCCAGGTAAGGGTTAACGTTTTTGCATAGGTTGCCCTAGTATCAGCAGAGGTAATGAGTTCGCTAACTCGACCGAACTGTTGTGTGATTCTGTCCATGGCGCTCAAGTCCTATAAACACATCAGTAAGCCAAACGATGCCACCCCCAGCTTAGCCTTCGCCCCAAACCTTTTTGAGGACACTCTCAGGAGCGATATTCGCTATCTGAGAACTATCTGACTTGATGCCTACGAAACGTTGTTCCGAGGCTTTTACCGGAGGAAAACGATATTCAGGTGAATAGGCTCCAAACAAAGCTAGCGTAAAAACATTCAAGGCAACTCCCAACTGCGACACATAACTATCGGTTGCAAGAAGTAAGTTGGCGCCTGCAATGAGAGCGGCGACCTGTCCCAGGTTCTCTGGGCGAATCACTTTGAGCGGGGGAAATGCTTGAGCGATCGCTTTAACGGCGTCAGCTGTTTCAGGTTGCTGTAGCAACACGAGCGGCAAGCCAGGCTGTCTTTTCTGAAAGTCTTGAACGATGGTGATCCAACTCTCTACGGGATAGGCATCATTTGCAGCCCCTTCAGCCGTGCCAGGATAAAGCAGCACATAGCCTTGATCGGTAATGCCCTGGGTTTGGATTTGCTGGTTCACCCAATTGATGTCGCTTTGCGGGACGTTGATCGAAAGCGCAGGGCATTGCCCCGGCAATCGCAGCGACTCTAGCAAATCGTGATACTGGGCCGACTGATGCTGACCGGCTTTCTTGGGGACAGTCGTGGTCAAGAAGAGACCATTGCTGCCACCTTCGTAGCCAATGCGGGTAGGAATGCCGCTCAGCCATAGGAGTAAACCTATTGGCCAGGTTTGAGTAGCCGTAAGGACGACTTCAAACTCGCGATCGCGCATAATCCCCAGAAGGTTGGCCCAATCGGCAGGGCTGTTGTTGTTCGTAAAGGCATAAGGAATCGTCGTCTGCACCACCTTCGAAACTCGATAGGCAGCCGCAGCTGACGGCTCTGTCACCACTGAGATTTCAGCCTGAGGGAGCGCTTGCTTCACATGTTCAAGCGTCGGTAAGAAGAGAAGCTGATCACTAATTCCGCCGGGCACAAGGGCCAGTACGCGCATAACTGTCTATACCTGCTTTTCCGTCCCACATTTTAGTGGAACGCGGTTCGTAAGACAGCCTTGTTGCCAACAAATCATGAATATCTCAAGAAAGGGTTCGGCTTTACGCCATGTAGATGGCAAGCAAAGTGGCGGTGTCGAGAGTGCAAGCAGACTAAACGACTAGAAGACTAGACAACCCTCCTCCGGCAAAACCCGTGATTTCAATGACCGAGTCGGTGTTCTTCTGAAATCCAGGAGTATTGTCATTGAAGGCAACGAAGGCGCGATCGCCCGATGTAAAGGTCGCAATCCCATTGGCGACGAAGGCAGCATTGTTCAGAACTGACTGAATGTCAGCTTCGTTTAAGCTTGCGGCTGCGCCTGCCTGGACTAAATCAGAAGGACTGAATTCGCCGGGAGCATCAATGACATCTTCGCCAACGTTCAAGTCCGTAATCACGTCCAGATCCCCTAACGTAGACTGCGGCAGGATTAGGTAACGGAAGGCATCGTTACCAGCGCCTCCAGTGAGGGTGTCAGCATCCAAGCCACCTCCCAGAATGTCGTTACCGGCACCGCCAATCAGAATATCGAAACCGCGTCCGCCGCTGAGCTCATCATTGCCAGCTCCACCTAGCAGGGTATCATTGCCCTCTGCGCCTGCCACCAGATCGTCACCCGCCTCACCTGATAGAAAGTCGTTGCCTTCATTGCCTTGTATGATGTCGTTGCCGCCGCCGCCAATTAGGGGATTTTGTTCTGGGAGTCCGCCGATTGCCAAACCTGACAGGTTGCCGCTAAAGTCCGTGATTTCAATCAGACCATCCGTGTTTTTCTGATAGCCTGCTGTCGCATCATTGAGCGCAACGAAGGTGCCGTTGCCGAAGGTGAAGGTCGCTGCTCCATTGCTGACAAAGAGGTTGCTAGTCAGTACTGCCTGGATACCCGCCTCATCTAGGGTGGCAACTTCACCCGCCTGTACCACGTTAGAAGCACTCACAGCATTGGGACCATCAATCACATCGGTCCCAATTGTGAGGTCGGTAATGATGTCGAATGTATTGGGTACCCCGTCTTCCAGAAGTGAATGGGTGAGGAGGAGGTAGCGGAAGGCGTCGTTCCCTGCTCCACCAGTCAGGATATCGGCATCAAAGCCACCGCCCAGCGTATCGTTGCCGTTACCACCGTTCAGTGCGTCCGTGCCCCGGCTACCGGACAGGAAATCCCGACCATCGCCACCTTCTAATTGATCATTGCCGACGCTACCGAAGAGTTCGTCGTTGCCTGCCTCACCATACAGCTCGTCATCTTCTTCTTGACCTGAAAGGGTATCGTTACCGTCACCACCGAAGAGGCGATCGTCTCCCTCATTTCCCTCAAGCAAGTCATCGCCCGCTTCGCCGTACAGTTCGTCATCATCAAAGCGACCACTGAGCTGGTCATTGCCGTCGCCGCCAAAGAGGCGATCATTCCCTATCCCACTACTGAGGACATCATCGCCAGCATCACCGTACAGCTCGTCGTCTCCTTGCCTACCAATTAGCTGATCGTCGCCATTGCCACCAAAGATGACATCGTCGCTGAGTGTCCCCGATAAGAAGTCATTGCCATCACGACCGTCGAGGGGTTTCCCAGGCGTACTCTCGACGGTATCATCACCTCGGGTCACCAGCCTTACACCGTCAATTTCAACGGTTTGAGTCGCAGTTAAATCGCTGGTTTGCACCCAGCCATCGTTGAATTCGATGAATTCAATGCTGATGAGCGTATCAGTCTGTTGGTCTTGGCCTCCTACAGTGACGATGTCGCCAATTTTTTCAATCGGGCCGACACTACCGGAGGGTGCATCGTAGTAAACGATGTCCGTGCCGTCACCACCATCGACCCCGATCGCTGCCCGACCCCGTAATGAAGACATCGTTGCCAATTTCACCATTTAAGATGTCGTTTCCGGCACCGCCATTAATTGTGTTGTCGAAGACATTCCCAATAACCTCGTCATTACCTGCGCCTGCATCAATGTCTATTGTCACGGCATCAAAGGCTATCACATCATCTCCATCTGTTCCCTGTTTAGGAGGCTTGTTGAAGCTGATAGCGGCGCTGTCAATCGTATTATCGACGGTTGCTGGCGGACGCGCGGGGTCAACGAAGGAGATTTTGGCGCTGACTTTGTTGGTGATATCAACATCAACATTGAGACCCTCGATGGAGCCGTCGAAGGTAAGCCCCAAGGCGCTATCGATCAGCTGATCGGGCAAAATGGTGTCGATAAGTTGATCTTCCAGGAAAATCTCAATTTTCGAGATTTCCTCTTTGCTGATGCCAGAGGTCGCAAATTCTTCTGCTAAATCTGAGGAGTCTTCCAAGAAAACGGCGTCATCGGAATCGATGATATCGAGTTGAGTTAAATTTGCACCGCCAATGCCATAGGCTCTGACTTCTGCAGACGCTTGCAACGCATCACTGGCACCACTACCACTACCGTCAGAGAGGAAGTAGGCAATATTGTTTGCGCCGCTAGGTAACCCAGAAAAAAAGTTAATCGCCTCAGTAATAGGTGGGCCAAAGTCAGTATTTCCACCCGGAGATAAAGCGCTAATGGCTGATTTTGCTTCTTCTGCTCCAAATGGACCTTGCAGTGAGGCATCAGAGTCAAATGGAATGACGGCAAACCGGCTGCTGGCAGCAATCCCCTGCTCAATGAGTGCATCGATCAAACTGATGTAGGCATTTTTAGCGTCTGCTAGTGGGCTATCTGGGCCATTGCCCATACTGAAAGACCTGTCGATGATGAGGGCGAAGTTGTATTCAGCGTTTTGGTCGACGGTGGATAGAGTTACGGTGTAGTCGGCATAACCATCAAACATGTTGACGGGAACCTCTAAGGCAAGGGAGCCGATGTCTTTGCCATCCACATCGAGAACTTTTGCTTGCTGAGCGAATCGAACCTCTTCAGCCGTCAAATCGACTAGCGTTGCTAGTTGCTCTGACTCGTCTTGAAAAACAGCTGTTTCGATGTTTTGCAGTGTGTCTGTTCCATCTGTAGCTGCGCCTTCTTCGTGGGAAACAGTAATAGTTCCGTTGGCTTCATTGCGGGTAAATGTATACTCATCGGCGTAGTTGCCAATGAAAATAGCTCTGTCGTTGTTGCCATCACCCCCATCTAAGGTGTCGTCACCTCGACCTCCGGCAAGTTCGTCATCTCCTTCGCCTCCCGAGAGTTCGTCGTCACCGCTGGCACCGTGCAAGTAATCTTCCCCACCGTTGCCTATCAAGGTGTTATCAAATTCATTGCCAATTAAGAAGTCATCACCATCAGATGCTGTCGCATTTTCAATCTGAACATCATTGGCAATAGAGTAACCACCAAGATCAACGGTTGAACTTTGAAAAATCCGTGAGAAAAAACCGCCTGCGTGGTAGCTAGGGTCTTCGATATCGTCTTGAAATTCACCTGGAAGCTGGGAATAATTCTGGGCAAGTTTTACCTGATCAATCCACTCCTGAGTTTCGTCATCATCGCCACTAACATCAAGCGTTGCATCATTCAGGTTTAAAAGTACATTTGAGGCGGCACCGTCATCAGAGCTGCTGTAGACAATTTCATCCTCACCTCCGGTATCCCATATAGAGAAAAAAGCACGACCAATTTGCATGGCACCATCGTTACCGTCCACATCCAGTTCACCAGCCTGAGGGTCTAGTAGGTTATAGGTTGTGTTAGTGGTATTGGTACTAAGGTTTGCACCGTACATCGCTTGAATGACTGCAATGTCTAATGCAGAAGGACCTGCAACATGCCCAAAATCTCGCGGTACTCGTCTATCAAGGTCACCGTACTCATAAGACATAACGGTGTATCGTTCGTTATCTAACTTGAGATCATTTGAAGTGGCAGTCTGTTCAGTTATGACTGAAGAACCTCCCGCATCATCATGGGGATGAGCAAGCCCTAAGGCATGTCCTATCTCGTGAACTGCTACAAAGTTGATAAAACTTGAACCGCCATCTTCAGGCGGCAGGTTTGCTGCAGCATTGCCATTGGTTTCGATAAATATGTAGCTTTCAAAATCATTG
>JBCBJE010000315.1:0-6399 GCA_038523735.1 Cyanobacteria bacterium J06626_18
ATTAATGCATCCATCCAAACCCAGCCTAAAGATTTGCCCGCGAACAGAGCAATAATGGCAAAAACAGAGGTCAATGCATCGGCTAACACATGAACATAAGCTGCACGAAGATTCTGGTCCTGATCATGATCGTGATTATGCTCATGATCATGATGCTCGTGCAACAGCCAAGCACTTGCCAAATTGACGACTAATCCAAGAATAGCGACGCGAATTGCTTCATTGAACTAAATAGTTTGAGGCTGAAAAAATCGTTCGGCTGATTCAAATACCATCAAAAAAGCAATGATGGCAAGGGCAACCGCACTAGCAAAGCCACCAAGCACACTGACCTTTCCGGTTCCAAATGTGTATTTGGGGTCAGTTGCATGTTTGCGAGCGTACTGATAAGCAAAATTGTGATGCCAAATGCGGCAACATGCGTTGCCATATGCCAACCATCAGCCAGCAAAGCCATAGAACCAAAGATTGTTCCGGCGGCAATCTCAGCAACCATCGTGGCTGCTGTAAACAGCATGACTATCTTCGTATTTTTCTCGGCATGACTCCGATCTTCAGAAAAGTCATGCGAATGCTGCCAGTGTTCAAGCGTGTGGATATGCATGAGGCTTCGGTGTGATTCTAGGGAACGGACCTTTCAAGGACCGGGTTCCTTAAAGGGACCCGGTCCTTGAAAGGCTAAGCACCCACTGCTTCTTTCGCAGCGTACATCACTTCGACGCTAATTTCGTTAAAGCCGCGATCGCGCGCAAATTTCTCCGTATTTCGCTTCACCTTGCCCCGCACAAACCCGGGAACGCGATTGAGTTCCGTAAGGGCATCCCGCGTCCAAGAAAGGTCGGAATCGGCAGAGACAGTTTTGGTGATGACTTCCTTGGTGTCGTGACCACCGAAGATTTCCAGCAGGTGATCTTCCATGCCCAGAGTGAAGGAGTTGTAGACCAAATCCACCAGTTGGTTGGTGCCTTCGTAGCCCAGAAATGGTCGATAGCCGACGGGGAAATCTTGAATGTGAATCGGCGCGGAGATAACGCCGCAGGGAATATTGAGGCGTTTGCCGACATGGCGTTCCATTTGGGTGCCGAAGATGGCCGCGGGTTCAATCTGGGCAATTTTGTCCGCGATCGCGCCATTATCCTCACTGATCAAAATCTCATCGCAGTACTCACCCACCTGCTGCCGGAACCAATCGGCATCGTATTTGCAGTAGGAGCCTGCCAGCACCACATGGATGCCCATCTCCCGCGCCAGAATCTTCGTCATGGCTGCAGCGTGGGTAGAGTCGCCAAACACGACTGCTTTTTTACCCGTTAGATTCTGGCAGTCAATAGAACGGGAGAACCAGGCCGCGTTAGAGACAAAGCGAGTCTGCTCGTCAATGAACGCCTCATAGTCCACCTCAGCACCTTGGTTGTTGAGAATCTTTTGAATGGTGCGGATGCAGCGAGCCGTTTCGACGACGCCCATGGGGGTAATGTCCACAGCAGGCTGGTCAAAATTGGCCTGCAGATATGCTGCAGTTGCAGGCCCTACTTCCCGATACGGGACCAAATTGAACCAGGCTTGAGGCAGCTTCTGGATTTCCGCGACCGTCGCCCCATCGGGCAGGATAACATTCACCTCAATGCCCATGGACTCCATGAGCTTCACGAGTTCCGTGCGATCGTGATTGTTGTGGAAGCCCAGCGTGGTGAGACCAATGATGTTGACCGAAGGCTTTTCAGTCCTAGTGGTGGGCAATTCACCTTTCTTCTGAGCCCGCTCTAGATAGTACTGAACGATCTGTTGCAGAGTGCGATCGGCGGCCTGCAGCTCGTTCACCCGATAGTGATTGACATCAGCCAGCAGCACATCCCCACGAGTACTGAGTCGGGATCTTTCGACAAAATTTTCGAGATCCTCTTGCAGAATGCTAGAGGTGCAGGTGGGCGTAAGGACAATGAGGTCGGGAGCCTCCTCTTCGTCCTTACGGACGATATTGTCCACAACCTTTTCTTGTGATCCCCGCGCGAGTACAGTGCGATCAACGATGCTAGCCGTTACGGGGGTAAAGTCGCGCTCCCGCTCCAACATCGAGCGCATCACGTTGAAATAATCATCTCCCAAGGGCGCATGCATGATGGCATGAACGTTCTTGAAAGAGCTGGCAATCCTAAGGGTGCCAATATGCGCGGGACCGGCATACATCCAGTAAGCCAGTTTCATAGGGCAAGTCTCCTGTCGTACGGTCTAAATTGCTGAGTGAGTTTTTGCCGAAAACCCTCACAATTCTCAATGCAGGTTGGACTTTGAAGGGGAAGCTCCTGAGCATTCAAGGCTTCCAATTGCTCTCATCACTATAGGCAGAGAGCTATGCCAAACCGTGAATTCCCCACAAGCTGTCACACACAGATAGATTCCTCAACATTCTGCAAATGATGCAGCATCACTGAACATTTACGAGCGGTTTGTGTGTCGCGATCGCCTCAGCAGACTCGAAAGTAATGAACTTCGTTTAGCACGACCTTTTTAGATCGACAATTGAAACCTCACTTCTCCGACAAAACTTTTTCCAGGGTTGAAGTTTTCAATAGCGGCGATAGAAAACTTCATTCCCGCGCACAGAAACCGATAAAAGGCATGGTTAGGAGCACTTAGCATCTACCACCGATGACTACCATTACTAGAATCAGGCCTGCACGGCAATGGTTGCCCGTTGTGCAGCAGCGGCTACCCATTACCTTAATCCTATTTTTGGCGGCTACTTTATATTTGTTTGGGCTAGGGACTGAAAGCCTGTGGATTGATGAGCTATTCAGCATCGAAGACGCCCAGACTGGCAATGGTTTGCCCCCCTCAAATCTGACGCGCCCGATTTATTACATCCTCCTCAAAGGCTGGATGCAGTTCGGCACCAGTGATGCTTGGCTAAGGGGGCTTTCAGTCCTGTTTGGCTTGTGCAGTATTTTCTTGATCTACCAGCTAGGTCGTCGTCTGGCTGGGGAAAAAGAAGCTTGGCTGGCAGCGCTGATGTTAACCTTGTCACCGCTATTTATCAATCACGCTCAAGAGGTCCGCATGTACACGTTGAGTACATGCGTCACCCTAGGCGGAACCCTGGCGCTTACCTACGCATTCGAGCGTCCAATCGTCTCCCGAATTGGTTACTGGGCAGTCCTCAGACTGTTATCGATCCTGTGCGTTCCCCTCAACATCGCCATGCTGGTGCCAGATGTGCTGTTGATTTGCTTGAAATTTTGCCGCCAGCGCCGTATTTTGCTGAAGTTTGGCATCTGGCTGCTCTTCATAGGGGCGCTCTGGATGCCCTGTGTCTTTTCCGTCGCGCAGGCTACATCGTCGCATTCAGGCGAAGGACACGTTAGCCGCAGGAGCGTTCCCGACTTCATGGAAGCAGTCCGTCTGGTCCGATCATTCACGGTTTTGCCGCGCTTCCACAGTTCTCGTCCGGTGCTGCTGAGCTCTGTTGCGTCTGTCTTTTACAAAGCATTTACGGCAGCGCTGATCGGCCTTATGGGCCTAGCAATCTTCCAGAAACATCGTTCAAGCAAGCTGCTCTGGGCCACCGCCTGGGGATTCCTGCCGCTCGCGCTCATCTTTACATTCTCGAATCTATTTTTCTCGCTCTGGATGGATCGCTATTTGCTGTTTACGCTGCCTTATCTTTTGATTCTCATCGCAGCAGGCTTCACGCAAGTTCTGCATCGGTGGAGCACGGCGGCTCTCCTGATGGCATGTATCTATTTCATTGCGGTAGGTGGTGGACTCGTGCGCTATTACACGGTCCTGGAGCGGGGCGACTTACGAGGCATTGCCCAGACAATTAATTTCCATGAAGAACCCGGCGATGCGATTGCTTTAGCACTACGTCGACCGCGTCAACTCACGCACATAGACCACTACTACCAAGGAAACGCCCGGATCGATATCTTAGGAGGCGTCCCAGACGGTAAGGCAATTCAGACATCGGATATCAATGCTTGGCTAGACGAGCTGCCAACGATAACCTCACGTCTCTGGTTAGTCTGTGCACTTTCTGACGTAAACACCAAAATATTCCGGGCAGCTGTCGCTACAGAATTTGACGTTCAACTACGGCGACGCTTCTGGTATGGCATGCCGATCGACGTCATTTTGGTTGAGCCACTAGAGACTAGCACTCAGGAACCGCTTAATAGGCAAGAAACTTGAGTGGACTGCTCTAAGTTAAAACAATCTTTATCGCAGATTGAGCGAAGTAATGTTGGTGGAGCTCTGCTGGAGGCAACAAGCAGATATCAGCAAAAGTTTTGTTGGGTTACCTTGCCACTAAGCCAACCTAGAACAGAGTAAAAGCGCCGTCGTCAACTAAATTCCTATCTTCCACAGATTGGCTACCGGTTTCTTGGCGCTGGCCTTTGATGTTCGCACGGGCTGTTAGTGGCAATGATGACAGCCAGAAATGAAAACAATCATAAGAAGAGGGAGAGTGCGATCGCGGGAGCAATCACCCAAAACACAATTGCTTGAAAAACAAGGCGGCTTCGCTGTTGAAAGGGAGTCATGAAAAGCGTTACTCCTGTATGGCGAAAGTACACTCGTAGTGCTCACTGATGCCTAAAAACTGGACTTTGACTCTCCAAAACGACAACTGCTTGTGCAAAAGTTACCAAGGCTTCTAATCTTAATGAGGGAGATCTCGATCCGAAACCGTAGACCCGAGATCTTTATGTTTGATCCATATTTGCCGCTGCAGTTACAGAACCATGAACTTTGGACTGTCTATTCTTAACCTAAAAAAATCCGAGCACGGGAAAATCTCCTGTATTTCCTTCGGGATCAGCAATGGATGGTAGCCATGAAATACTCTTGAAATACTCTATGGAGGGGTGATCGTCTAAAAGCGATAGCGGGTACTGAAGTAAAATCGCAGACCGGGGGCATCGTCGGTAGAGAGCTCTTCAATGTCAATCAGCGGATAGGCTAGATCGGCCCGGAGGCTAAGTTTTTCAGTAGGGGTGATCAGGAATCCGACACCCGCACCCAGAAGAAAGTTGTTATCCGTGACGCTGGTGTCATCGTCGTTGTTCCAAACGTAGCCGCCCTCTAAGAACGGTGAAACCTGGAAAAATGGCAGACCTGTCTCGTCACGGACCACTGTGATCTGATCTTCGATGGCGAACCGCAGACCATTGTCGCCAAACCGCTGATTTTGGTCATAGCCTCTAACCGAGAGGCCCCCACCAACAAAGAACTGCTCTGACCCCGGTAGGCTATCGGGTGAGAGCTGCAGGCTACCTTGCAGGATGAGAAGATGATCTGGTCCCAAACGCTGGACCCGTTGGACCTGTCCCCGCCAATTGAAGAATCCTTCGTCGCTATCGGCACCAAAATCAGAGCGATCTTCATTCCCTACGCGAAACTGGGATTGCAATGCCCAGGCACCGTTGACATCCCGATGGACATAATCTTGACCAAAACTAAAGACATTGATACGGCTATCGTTGGTGATTGTGCCGCCGATGAGCGTGGAGCCTTCGCGGTAGCGGTATCCCAGAGACAGCGCAAATTCGTCCCGAGGCGTCCTGATTAAGGGTTGGCGAACGGTGATTTCATAAGTATCGGTAGAGCCTTCTGTATCTAGTTCGAAAGCGGGTTGTTCGGGATCGGTGATACGGAAATCGTTGGGTGCATACCGCAACACCACCGTGCCATTCATCGGATTAATCGGAACTCGATAGCCGATTTCATAGACATTAGACCCCTCTGTATTGGTAACACTGGCCGAACTAAATAGGGTGTCACCAAGTCCGGCCAGATTGCGAAACTCTAATCTGGCCCCAAACCGGACTTCGCCAACGGCTGGGGGGGAGTAGTTATCACTGAAGAGCGCACCGCCAATGGTATTGGCCTCGGTGACGCGGACAATCAATCGGCTCTTACCCACACCGCTACCTGCTCGGAGGCTGGCTTCGACGGAATCAAACATGGGATCAACCCGCAACAGGCGGAGCTGATCTTCGAGGCGAGCCTGATTGAGGGGACGAGTTCCGCCCAATGAAACCCGAGCCCGAACATAATCCTGCAGCCGGGTAGTGCCCTCGACTTGGATGTCTTCTAGTTCTCCTTCAAGGACCTGGATTTCGACCACGCCGCCTGTAATGGTTTGCGGCCCCACGATCGCGCGTGAAGTAATGTACCCACCGTCTAAATACAGCTGCGTAATCGCATCCGCTGCTGCCTGCAGTTCCCTTAGAGTCACTTCGAGGTTTTCATAGGGAGCGACAATTTCATTCAGGGTGGCCTCATCAAACAAAGTGCTGCCGGTGACCTGAATATCGGTGACAAAGAAAGGAGTGGTGTCGTCAGGTGGAGTGGTATCAGTCGGTGGCGGCGGATCCGCAGGGACTTCTTCGGGTAAAG
>JBCBJE010000316.1:0-6394 GCA_038523735.1 Cyanobacteria bacterium J06626_18
ATCATTTTTCCTAGCTGTATGTCTAGACGAACTGCGGAGCTATTGTGTCAGCTCGAAACAAGTCATTACAATTGCGGTTCTGGCACAGCGGTATCAAAACTTACTCGTAGCCAGATCGATTTGCCGACACCAACTTCATCAGGAGTTCACATTTATCTGAACACATGCCGCATACTATGAGAATGATTATCATTCTAGCTGAGCGGTTGAGGTTTTCTTCATGTCGAGTCTTGAAAAGTCGGTCGTTTCCCTGATCAACAAGCGAGGTTTCGCGATCGCCATCGGGGCAACCCTGAGTCTACTCACCCTCAATCCTGCCCAGGCAGCGACCTTTCAGATTGAATGGACAGGGCAAATTCTGGGCTATGGTGCTGAGGGTCGTTTCAGCTACGACGACACCCAAACCTATGAAGGCGGAATTGTTCGAGGTGACGATTTAGACGCTTTTGACATTGCCTTTTATGATCCGCAGGGCAATCTAATTCAAGAATTTGAGGATAACCACCTCACCTATCCAGGGTTCAACTTCAATTTCGACACCCAAACGGGTGAAATTCTGCAAGATGGCTTTTTCGATGAGCCCAATGGCATTGACATTGGCGAATACACGGTTCTGTTCGACGAAGCGGGGGAACCCATGGGTGCAACCGGGCTAAATTTCTGGTCAGCGGCTCCCGCTCCCGATGACGAACCCATCCCCCATGTTCACCTAACCGATTTTGGCGATGAGTTTCCTGACCTGCCGATAGGCTTTGGTTCTCATCTCGATGTCGCTTTCTTTACCCGTACACGGGCACAGCTTCTAGACGATCCGGGGGCAGGCGATCAATTCGGCCAACGGATGATTGCGACTCAGGTACCCGAACCGGGCGCGCTAGTAGGGCTGGGGGCGATTGCGCTGCTATTAGGTCGATTACACCGATCCCGGTTGCTTTCCCAAAAGTCTTGATCGACGTCTCTTTAAGCAGCAGTAAACGCCCCCATTGATTCAACAGTAATTCAACAATGCTGAGAACTAGCTTGTACGTCAGCGGTGGCGCGATCGCGCTGGGCGCTCCCATCCTTTTTCATGCACTGTCCGCTCAAGCCCTTGTGCTCCATCGCTATCAGGTGACCGATTTAGGCACATTGGGTGGAACGTCATCGTTGGCCTACGGGCTCAACGAAGCAGGTGATGTTGTTGGCGTCGCCGAAGACGCTGACGGGATCAGCCGCGCGTTTGTTTGGTCCGACGGTACAATGACGGCTTTGCCAGACCTAGGCTTTGGCGGTGTTGCCTACGATATCAACAGCAGCGGCAATGTTACCGGAGCCGTCAATACAGGGTTAAATTATGCTCGCCCCTGGGATGGTCGCAGCAGTAGCGTTGATAATGTGGCGCTCTGGCAATCAGATCAACTGGTTAATCTAGGCAGCCTGGGGGGTATTCCCCGAGGCGAAGGTCGGCGACTCACGGATGATGGCTGGATTGTTGGGACAGCCAGCGCGCCTTTGCCGTCTGTTCCCGAAGAGGATATTTGGCAGCGGGCCTTTGTTGCTCTGCCGGGTGATGCTTTATTGCGTGATGCTGGGACTTTTCCGGGTGATATTCGCAGTTTTATCTTCGATTTAAATGGCGCAAAACAGGCACCCGGCTTCAGCGTCAGCGACAATCGTGGTGGTCCAGAGGCCACCCAGGCTGGACTTTGGCAGTTTGATCTAGATGGCTCGGTCCAGTCAATTACGCCGCTTGAGCCCCTTGCATCGGCGCAAACTAGCGTGGCTTTGGGCATTAACGAGGTAGGTGAGGTGGTAGGCCGCAGCGCCACCGCCGCCGGTCAGAACGTAACGGTTTATTGGGGGGCAGGCCAAACCTCACCTGAGCTGTTACCAGTCCTGTCTGAGAATCCTGGTAGCTATGTGCGAGCATGGCAGATTAACGACAGCTCCTTGATAGTTGGTGAACTACGCGATGCCACCGACGCAGAGCGGTTTGCAACCCTTGGGGCACGAGATACCAGCGGTTGGGTCAATGTTGACCTGCAAACGCTTATTCCTACCGATAGTGGTTGGGATCTCTCGGGAGCATTGTCCATCAATAACTCAGGTCAGATTGTTGGCTACGGCACCCTCGACGGCGAACAGCGCGGTTTTCTGTTGACGCCTGTGAGCGTGCCTGAACCAGGTTTGCTATTTGGAATGGGGGCGATCGCGTTGCTAGCCGGGCGTTTGCGTAGAAAATCTGGTGCGATTGACTCGATATGACTTGCTCGTCCCAGACATTGACCTGAAAATCACACACATCCTTATAAATCCATGCTGACATCCTTACTTAAGCTCTCCGCCTGGAGTGTTGTTCCCCTGCTCGGAACGTTAGTGCTGCCTGCATCCGTCGAAGCAGCGATCTTTTACGCCACAGGGCAACGTCTGACCCAGGCGGTTCCAGGCGTTCATGATGACATTCGCGAAAACTTCTTGTTCGCGGTGGATTCGACAACAGGCATTGCTACCCCCGTTTCACCTGAGACCAGTGGATTACCGTCAGCCTTGGCGGGGACCTCTGATCAGCGACTGTTGGGCTATCAATTTAGCGGCCAACTGGTGGAGATTGACCAAGACTCTGCTACCCAAACCCCTATCGCTGAACCCACTGACCTAGGTGCCACCAGCTTTGACATCCTGGAGGATGGGAGAGGATTTGTTGTGCCTTTTGACGAGAGCTTCAACACCCAACAACTCCATCAAATCGACATAAAAACGGGGTCAGCAGTTCCTCTGGGCTCATCTCAGGCAGTTGGCGATGCGATTGACAATACCCGCGGCACTCAGCTGGGCACAGCCAACCCTTTTGTGATTAGTCTAGGGTCGGTCGATAATAGCCTCTATGGTATCGACCTCGATACCGATTCCTTAATTCAGTTTGATCCAGAAACAGGAGACGCTGCCGTCGTCGGTGAGGTGGGCACTGTAACGGCAGATAATCGCGCCATATTTAGCGGGTTTGCCGCATTGACAGGGGTGGACAGCGACGCTGATGGCCAGTTTGATGCGCTCTTTGGCAATGTCAACTTTGTCGATGATGACAGCGATCCCGCAACACCGGCTCAGCGTTTAGGCGGAATCGCTCGCTATGACCTGAGCGATGGCTCTTGGGATCTAGTGGGGACTAACCCCGGTGTCATTTTCTTTGGATTTGGGGCATCTCCCGTTGAAGTGCCTGAACCTGCCACCTTAGGCGGATTACTCCTGATTGGTGGGCTACTCGGTTGGCGTAGACGGTCACATTGACCACTCCTTTGAGGTGAGATCGTATACTCATAAATTGCCTGTGCCAGCCTTTCAGCTCTGGGACAGGCTCCATCCCGCTTGCCGCATTTTGAATCGAAAGCAACGCTCACTGCCTTATTGTTCCTCGTGTGCTTGAAAGGTTAACTATGAGACGGTTTTGAATTTTGAATTTTGAATTCCGCGTAGCGGTACTAGGAGGATGGCCGGATTTGCACCACTGGAATTTCGATAGCAAACATGGCTCCCTGATCCGGCATTGAAAGGCAGCGTAGCTCTCCCCCATGATGATCCACAATGATTTTGTAGCTGATGGCAAGTCCCAGGCCAGTACCTTTGCCAATATCTTTGGTGGTAAAAAACGGATCGAAAAGCCGGGTTTGAACCTCTTTAGAAATGCCGGGGCCATTGTCAGAGATATAAATGCCAATGTGATCGGCAGGTAGGAACTTGGTCTGAATGTGAATGGTTGGCTCGCGATGGGAGTAAGGGGTCTCTTCTGGTAGTCGCAGCAGTTCCAGGGCATCAATGCTGTTCGTCAGGACATTCATAAAGACCTGGTTGAGCTGCCCTGGATGGCACTCCACTTTGGGTAGGTTGCCATAGTCTTTTACGACTGCCACAGCAGCGTGATCAGCCTGAGCTCGGAGCCGACTCCGGAGAATCATCAGGGTACTGTCAATGCCTTCATGGATATTGACAGCCTTGCTCTTTGCCTCACGGTGTCGCGAAAAGACGCACAGGGATTGCACAATCTCACGAATGCGTTCAGACCCTACATTCATCGATTGCAGCAGTTTTGGAAAGTCTTCTTGAATAAAATCTAGCTCCAAGGACTTCAGCTCGGTCTGCAGGTCGGTGGGTAATTGGGGAACTGCCTGCTGGTATATCTGTAGGGCTTTCAAGAGGTCTTGAGCATAGGTTTCAGCACATTGCAGGTTGCCGTAAATGAACGTGACCGGGTTATTGATTTCATGGGCCACGCCGGCCATAAGCTGTCCCAGTCCCGACATTTTTTCCTGTTGAACCAGCTGGGCTTGGGCTTTTTGAAGCTGCTTTAGGGTTTCGCTCAGCTGGTGGTTTTTTTCCTGCTCTTTGATTTCTGACGCCCGCAGCGCCGCCTCGATCTGTTCGCGATCATGAATTTCTTGCTGCAAACGAGCATTTTTTTGGTTCAGGACTTTGGTCTGAGCCACTAGTTGCTTTTGTAGCTGCTGCAACTTCAGTTGATGGCTGACTCGAGCATGAACTTCCTGTAACTGAAAGGGCTTGGTAATGTAATCAACCCCGCCCAGGTCAAAGGCTTTCACCTTATCAGCAGCGGCATCTAAGGCGCTCAAAAAAATCACGGGAATGTTGCGAGTGCAGGGAGATTCTTTTAATTTTCGACAAACCTCATAGCCATCCATGCCAGGCATCATGATATCTAAAAGGATCAAATCAGGCCGAGACTCAGAGGCTCTGAGCGCCATCTCCCCGGATAAAACCCCGCGAACCTTATGACCTTGCTTAGAGAGGGTGCTGGAAAGCAACTGAACATTTTCAAGGACATCATCGACGATCAGAATATGGCCCGTTATAGGCTGGGGACAAGCTTCACTCATGGTTCAACACTTGCTCCGTACAGGCGATGATTTTCTCGTAATCGAACTGATCGACTAGATGTTGAATGGCTAAGCCCAGGGAAGGGTGGGCATCCATAATGTCGTTGACCAAGTCAATGACGTTGTCTTGTTCGGCTAAGCAAGCTTCCTGATGGAGCCGTTTGATCCATTCCAGAGGCATTGTCTGGAGCCTATCGGCACTGAGGTCAGTAGCGTGCCCGTTATTATTGGCGACCAGTGCGGGCGATCGCTCATGGGTCATGGGGCTAGCAGCAGCGACATCGCCATAGCGGTAGCGTACCCCCAAGTAGTCTGCTATTTTCTGCAAGATCAGCGCCCGTTGAATCGGTTTACTGACAGAGTCACTACAGCCTGCCGCCAACATGCGCTGGCGATCAGCCTCAACGATAGTGGCCGTCAGCGCAATCATGATGGGAAAGGTCTGGGAAACCGCAATCTTAGAACCCTGGCTTCGCTCTGAATAAAGGATAGGAGCAGGTTCCCTGAAAATCAGATCATCCACCGGAGGCATTTTGCCATTGGTAGCAAGGGATGGCAGGGGTAAGGCCCATTGAGCGGGGCTTTGGGTCGCAGCCCATTGTTTAATCCGGCGCGTCGCTTCACAACCATCCATGATCGGCATGTTGAAATCCATCCAAATCAAATGGGGATACCAGTGTTGGCAGCGATCGAGCGCTTCTTGTCCATCGGTAGCCGTTTGCACAGAAAATCCCACCCCAGTCAGGAGCTGCAGCATCAGCAACCGACTGATCTGATTATTTTCCACTACCAAAATGCGATAATCCGGCTGGTTAACCGCAAGGTTTACTACCGTCAGTGGCTGTACCAAAGTCATGTTTACGGCAGAGCCTATTCCCACCGGCAGATCAAAGCTGAACTGACTCCCCTGCCCTAACTGACTCTGAACCCGGATCTCACCCTTCATGAGTTGAACAAAGCTCTGACTGATGGCTAGACCCAGCCCGGTGCCTCCCTGTTGTTTGCCCTGCTGACCCTGGCTAAAGGCATCAAAGAGGTGTTGGCGTTCGTCGGGACCCATGCCGGGACCGGAATCTGTCACGGCAAAGGTCAATGTCGCTGTGCCCAATGCTGCCTCGGCCCGATTGCCCATCTCATCGGCTAGCGTTACCTGCAAACTGACATGCCCCTGCTGAGTAAATTTCAGGGCATTGCCCAGTAAATTAATCAGGACTTGACGCAGTTTTTGCTGATCGGTCTTAATCCATCGGGGTACTTCAGGAGCACAGTTAACGCTTAGAGTCAGCCCCTTGGATTTGGCTTTAAACTGCAGCATGGCTTCTAGAGTCTCAAGCAGCTTATGGATATCAAAGCTCGTTTCATTGAGCGTGGATTTACCGGCCTCAATTTTGGACATATCCAAGACATCATTAATCAGTGCCAACAGGTGTTCACCACTCTGATTAATAATATTGAGGTAGTTGTATTGCTCGGTGTTTAGCCCTTGATGATGATAAATAACCTGGGTAAATCCCAAGATAGCGTTC
>JBCBJE010000317.1:0-6389 GCA_038523735.1 Cyanobacteria bacterium J06626_18
CTGAAAAGCTTGCTCTAGCCGATGGGTGTGCATATGAGTGATGGTCCTCTAAGACTTTTTGCTGTACTGGGGCTGGTGGTGTGACGCAAGTGATAAATTCCTACTCTACAAATCAGGCTGAGATCGCACGGCTCCAAGAGGAGCTACAGATGCGTGAAGAATTGGTTCAACAACTCTCACGTGAATTGTTTCGTCTGGTGAAAGGGAACGCCGGGCTGGTGCCAACAAACGATGCTTCTGAGCAGCACCAAGCTGAGGTTCAGGCGCTGCGTGAACAGATGCAAGGCATTGAACAACAAGTAACTTTCTACCAAGGTCAGCTGGAAGAACGCAACAGCGAGGTTGTGCAGCTTAGGCAAACGGTTCAGGAATTGACCGATCGTACTCGCATGCTGGAGCAGGTCGTTCAGGAACTGCCGAAGGTTTATCGCCAGAAGTTTGAAGAGCGTATCGATCCGGTTCGCGACAAAGTCAGACAGCTACAGCAGCAAAATCGCCAGTTGCAGGCTGAACTCCAAAGTGTTAGCTACCGCCTAGCGGTGCGTACACGGCGATCGCAAGAACTTGACCTACCTAGCTTTGCTGGCGATGGAATTAGTCTGCCAGGGTTTGGGAGTTAGTTATTGGTTTCTGGTTCTTGGTTGTCGGTTAAGAGCTGACAGGACATCCGTTACACCTACAGCAAATGACGAATAACCAAGAACCAAGAACACCCTACTCAATCGGCTCCACTCTTCCTAGACGAACCAATGCGCTGTGGAGCATGGCCGCAACTTCAGCACGGGTTGCGGGATTATTGGGGCGTAGCTGACTGTCATCGTCAGGCGAAGCATCAATCAGACCAGCATCGATTGCAGAGGCAACTTTAGCTCTAGCCCACTCAGGAATTTCTGATTGGTCTTCGTAGGGCTGTAAGATTTCAGTCGAGGCGTCTGGTAGGGTTAGCCCCGTGGCTAGGGTAACTAAGACCTGGGTTCGGGGTACCGTCTGGTCGGGGCGAAACACATCGTCTGGATAGCCCGTCATAAACCCAGTGGTAACGGCCTCCTCAATAGTTTCGGTAGCCCAGTAGTCGGGTGGAATATCAGTAAAGGTCTCCGGAGGAAGACCTCGATCAATCTCGAAAGCTTGGGCAACTTGAACCGCTAGTTCAGCCCGGGTCATCGGTCGATCAGGGGCATAGGTTCCGTCAGGTAGTCCGTTTAGGATACCTAACGAGGTCAGGGCATCAATGTAGGGTTTGCCCCAGTGATCCTCAGGCAGATCGCTAAAGGCTAAAGGCTCTCTGATTAGAGGGGCTGCAGTAACATCCTCAGGAAGTCTGGGCTCGGGCACAGTTACCGCATCCGTTGTCTCAGGCTCTTCTGTTTCAGGCTCTTCTCCCGCAAGCTCGGTGTCAGGGGCTGGGATAACGACACCAGCTGGTGCATTATCTACTGCTGAATCGGTAGCTGGACTTGGTGTCTCCTGTGAAGGGCTACCCTCTATCGGCGATCGCCTTTCATTGTCATCTAAGAGTCTCTGAAAGGCTGATTGGGCATCCGCGTCCTCTGTCTCTACGTTGTCTCTCGTGCTTCTGATTGGATCACCATGAGCACTGTCACTTTCAGTTTCTATCGCGGCGCGGTCCTCAGAGAGAGGATCATCAAGTTGCTCTAGGCCAAAGAGGTTCGCACCAATTCCGTCTGACTGCAATGCCGAAGAACTATTGGTAATAATCCATCCGGCAGTCCCGCCCAGGATCCCTAGGGCAATTACCACGGCGATCCATTCGTCTTTATCACGCGGCGAACGAGGATCAGGAAGGTTTGAACCGGGGGGCGTTTGCACTGTATTATCCCTACTTAGCTTTCTGAAAGACAAGGCTTGACGACATTCTTGCAGAAATTGTCTGACTTTGAACTGACAAGACCCCCCGCGATCGGTTAAGAAAATCTAATGTTCGATTCCTTGTAGATGTCAGACGTTCGTTGTAACCACAGTTCTATGAAGCGACTCCCGATAATCGGTTCCGTAACCTTGATGAGTGGCCTGCTGTTCAGTGTCATCATGGCCAATCAGCTAATAGCTCAACAGTCTACTGCCCAAGAAAGTCGAGACGGTCTGCAGGCTACCCAGCCCTCACAAGTGCCTGCGCGCCATACGCTCAGGCAACTCAAAGCTGCCGGCAAGTCGCTCATCTACTTTCCTAAGATGAAGCGGGCGGCTACAACTTCGTACCCAGAAATTACGAAATCTGACCGTGTATTTGAGGGCGCCGAAATTACGCTCTTCGGTGCTGGCCCCTTACGAATTGGGATGACTTTAGAAGAAGCAACCAACGCTCTGGGGATTCCCCTGACTCCGTTGGGCAGCAACCTCAGCGGTGAATGTGCTTACTATCAGCCCGATACTAGCGCGCAAACCTTGGGGCTGATGGTAGTGGACAATTCCCTGATCCGTTTAGATATCTGGCCTGGCAGCACCTTGCCGACGGTCAGCGGCGCTAAGATTGGTAGCTCTGAAACGGAGATTATGGAACTGTATCCTGAGCAAATTGAAGTTGCTCCCAATCCGTATACCAAAGGTAAATTTTTGACGCTGGTGCCTAATGACCCACAGCTTTCGCTTTACCGGTTAGTCTTTGAGACCGATGAAAACGGTAAGGTGGTTCAATACCGCACGGGGCAGTTTCCCGCGGTGACTTGGCCAGATGGGTGCATCTAGACGCTAGATTGGGAGGGATGCTTCGAGAAGTCCCATGCCCAACCGTCTCGCTCAGGCTCAGAGTCTCTACCTACGTAAGCATGCTGATAACCCCGTCGATTGGTGGCCGTGGTGCGACGAAGCCTTAGCAGCTGCCAAGCAAGATAACAAGCCGATCTTTCTCTCCATCGGCTACTCCAGCTGTCACTGGTGTACGGTGATGGAAGGTGAGGCATTTTCAGATGGGGCGATCGCGGACTACCTAAACACCTATTTCCTGCCCATCAAGGTAGACCGGGAGGAGCGCCCGGATATTGACAGCATCTATATGCAGGCGCTGCAAATGATGACGGGGCAGGGCGGTTGGCCGTTGAATATTTTCTTGGCCCCTGATGATTTAGTGCCCTTCTATGGCGGTACCTATTTCCCCGTTGGCCCCAAGTATGGGCGTCCGGGTTTCTTGCAAGTTCTGCAGGCGCTGCGACGCTTTTTCGATACTGAAACAGACAAGGTCAGTCAGGTAAAGGCTGAAATCCTAGAGAATTTGCAGCAGTCGGCAGTTTTACCCGAGGCTCAAGACCTCAGTCAATCCGTTCTGGAGCGTGGCTTGGCCTTGAGTGCCCAAATCCTGGCACCTGCCAATCGAGGCAACTCGTTTCCCATGATTCCTTACGCGATCGCAGCTCTGCGGGGCGATCGCTTCCCCCTCACAGGCGAAAACCTGCCAGATAGTCGCGTCGCTTGCACCCAGCGAGGACTAGACCTAGCCTTAGGCGGCATCTTCGACCACGTTGCAGGAGGCTTCCATCGCTACACCGTGGATCCCACCTGGACCGTACCCCACTTTGAAAAAATGCTGTACGACAATGGTCAGATTGTGGAGTATCTGGCTGATTTATGGAGTGCTGGCGTCCAGGAACCCGCGTTTGAACGGGCGATCGCCTTTACAGTGCAATGGCTCCAGCGGGAGATGACGGCTCCCGAAGGCTACTTCTACGCGGCCCAAGACGCGGACAGCTTCATCACCCCCAATGACGCTGAACCAGAAGAAGGCGCGTTTTACGTCTGGCAGTACTCGGAACTGAAAACCCTGTTAGATGAACCTGCTCTTGATTTGTTGAAAGGCCAGTTCACCGTCACCGAAGCGGGTAACTTTGAAGGCCAAAATGTCCTCCAGCGCCAGCAACGGGGGCCTTTGGATGAGCCGACTGAAGCCGCACTAGCCAAGCTATTTCAAGCTCGCTACAGTCAGTCCCCAGACGCGCTATTCCCGCCTGCCCGCAACAATCACGAGGCCAAAACTCAGGACTGGCCCGGTCGGATCCCAGCAGTGACCGATACCAAGATGATCGTGGCCTGGAACAGTCTGATGATTTCTGGTCTTGCTCGTGCTGCGGCTGTGTTTGGGCAGCGATCGTACTTTGACCTCGCGGCACGGGCGGCGCGCTTCATCCTAGAACATCAGTGGGTGGGCGATCGCCTCCATCGCCTCAATTACGAAGGCCAAGTTACTGTTCTGGCCCAGTCCGAAGACTATGCCCTGCTCATCAAAGCCCTTTTGGACCTGCATCAAGCTGCCTGGGTCGTATCGCCAGAAACCGATAATGCCGTTTGGTTAGACCAAGCGTTACGTGTGCAGGCAGAGTTTGACCAGTGGCTCTGGAGTGAAGACGCAGGCGGCTACTACAACACTGCCAACGACGCCAGCGACCAGCTCCTCGTCCGCGAGCGGACGTATCAGGATAATGCCACCCCAGCTGCCAACGGCGTGGCGATCGCCAACCTTGTCAAACTCGCCCTCCTTAGCGAAGACCTAAGCTACCTGGACCGCGCTGAAAAAGGACTCCATGCTTTTGGAGCGGTCATGGCCCGCATCCCCCGCGCCTGTCCCGGTCTCTTCACCGCTCTAGACTGGTTCCGCCACGCTACCCTCGTCCGCACCACCCCCGACCATCTCACCGAACTCATCCCGCAATACTCACCCACCGCCGTCTTCAAGTTGTCAGACGATCTTCCCCCCAATACTGTCGGGATGGTCTGCGAAGGATTGTTTTGCAAGGCACCTGCGAAGGATGTAGAGATGTTGCGATCGCAACTCAAGCAAAGTCAGCAACGCAACAGCTAGCGATCGCAGCAAACCTTGTACGGTGGGCAAAATCCTGTCCAATCCGATTTTGCTGATATCACAAATCATTGTTGCCCACCTATTCCGAGAATTCGTGGGCATCGAATTCATAACTAAGCAGCAAAACAAGCCCAACAGAGGAAGAGGAGTTTGCCGCAGAGCTAAATAGAAGTGAGAGGGAGAGAATTATGGAAATTGTGACGAATTGGATGGAGCGCGGGATGGAGCAAGGTAGCCTACAAGAGGCGCGATCGCTCATCAAACGCCAATTGCCTCGACGGGTGGGGGAATTATCGGTACCTGTCATTGCCAAGATCGATGCCCTTTCCGTTACTCAACTCGAAACGCTAGCCGAAGTACTCCTAGACTTCTCGGCTTTGTCTGATTTAGAAACTTGGCTGGTAGAGCAGGAGCAGGTATAGAAATCAGGTCTTAAAATCAGGATATCCACACTCCTAGAGACGCCATGGCTGAGACTGACGCTACCTCCATCCGCCAAAGCGAGCTGCACGATCGCCTCGTTATTGATATCGAAACCACCGAAGAGTTGGGCAATTTGGCTCATTTTCTGGTGGATATTCGCAGTCATCAGCTCGAAGGCTTTGTGTGTCGCAGTGGCTTACTGGGCCGGGACAAAACTCCGGTGATGTGGGTGCAGGTTGAGTCCATCGGGCAAGACAGTATTTTGGTTCGTCGCAGTGGCAGCGCCATCACGTCGCGATTTGATGAAGCACTCATCATCGACGGGCAGGCAGTTTGGTCAGATGCTGGTAACACAGTGGGGCATTTGGCCGACTACTGCATTGATCTACAAACGGGGGCCATTACATGCTACGTCTTTACGGCCCCTGGCTGGCGAGGGCTTACAGATGGTCTTTACAGCTTTGAACCGGCAGCTGTGGTGAGTGCAGGTCGGAAACGCATGATGGTGCGGGAGACGGCTTTAGAAAATGCACCTCAGTTTATCCCCGGTGTGCAAGAGCGGGTGACGAATGTGCTGCAGCAGGATGTGGACCAGACCCGTGAGGATTTGCAAGGAGCCGTAGACGGGACCCGCGCAGTAGCAGAAGGTGTTCAGGAGCAGGCGCAAAAACTAACCGAACAGGCGCGATCGCAGTTTGGTCAGCTCTTTGGCAAAGCAAAACGACGCAGCCGTCGCCTTCGCAACCAGGTCAACGATGGTGTGGCAGATATTGCGGCAAACCTGCAAGATCGATCGCAAGGGCGAACCGAGCAGATTCCTGGCACAACAATTGATGTGGAATCGGAAGCGGTTTGGCCGGAGGAGGAAGATTCTCCAGATACCAGCGACAAATCTACGGAAAAGCCAATAGAGCCTCAGTAAATTGCAAATTGCTTCACCGAGCTCAGGATCGTTGCCCTGAGGCATCACGTGATGTTATTGGCCTTAAATTTTTTAGGGAGGTGAGTGAAAATAGCCACTCTTCCACCGTCTACTCAGCTAAGCAACTAGGGAATAAGGGACCTGTAGAAGACGGTGGAAGAGTGGCTATTTTCACTCACCTCCCTAAAAAATTTAAGGCCAATAACATCACGTGATGCCTCAGGGCAACGATCC
>JBCBJE010000318.1:0-6385 GCA_038523735.1 Cyanobacteria bacterium J06626_18
CCAGGAGAATTCATACTTCTCGATCAGGATGTCTTCCCATTTGCCCGTAGAGCTGTTGTAGAGTTGGCAGCGATCGGGCGTATCAGGTTTGCGGTCTTGTTCAAGCGCGAAATTGGTAGTCTCTACCAGTCCTGGGCTATCTACAATTCTCGTCCCTTTGACCAAGACCGCAAACCTGATACGCCCGATCGCTGCCAACTCTACAACAGCTCTACGGGCAAATGGGAAGACATCCTGATCGAGAAGTATGAATTCTCCTGGAAGCAGGACCAGCGCGGCGTTTTTGTTTGTCATCCTGTTGCGATCGCTGACGGCAGCATTCAGTGGGCGAAAGAGCGCATTCCCTTCGATGTGTGGGCGACGATGCGTAAACGCACAATGCCTGAGCCTGAGTCTAAGTCCCTGAGTGAACCGAATAGAGTGGACGATTGACGCTCAATAAGTTACAGAAACCGCAACACACCACCATCGCTGCCTTTACTTTGTCAGATTAGATACAGCGAGGCCCTCAAAGGTCTCATCCTGTAGATAGAGTAACGATCATGAGAAAACTGTTTTCACCGGTGGTGTGGGGTTGGGTGTTGCTGATTGCATTTGGGGTTGTGAGTTTGACAACTGCAGTACCGGCAACCGCTCAAGAGGTAGGTATGAAAGTCTTAACCGTCACAGGACAAGGCCAAGAATTTGTTCAAACCACCAAGACCCACGTGAACTTAGGGGTTGAAGTCAGAGGCCAGACTGCGAATGAAGTGCAGCAAGCTGTGGCGCAGCGATCGACAGCCGTAATTGAGTTACTGCGCGATCGCAACGTCGAAAAACTGCAAACCACAGGCATCCGACTCAATCCCCAGTACAACTATGACCGGGGTGAAGGGCGCATTACCGGATACATCGGCGTCAACACCGTCAGTTTTGAAATGCCGACGGAGGAAGTCGGGACATTACTAGACGATGCCATCGAGGCTGGGGCTACTCAAATCCAGGGCGTTAGTTTTATTGCTTCGGATGAAGCCATGGCCGCAGCTCGCAATGTAGCGCTGCAGGCGGCAACAACTGAGGCCCAGAGTCAGGCAGAGGCAGTTCTTGGCGGACTGGGTATGAGCGTTGAAGAAATCATTGGGATCCAAATCAATGGAGCCAGTGGCCCGATTGAAATTCCTGTTCCTCAACAAGCCAGACTAGCCGAATCCTCAGTGTCTTACGACACGCCTGTTATCGGAGGGGAGCAAACCGTCACTGCCACCGTGACCCTACAAATCCGGTATTGATTCTGTTCCAGCTATTCCCGCGCTAAACACGATGTAGTCGACCCAACTGTACAGGGTCACAGCCGCATCTACCAACACACATCAGTGCGGACAGGGGAACTCCCCTTGGTCATTTGATCGATGGCAGCCCCCTGTCGCCGCTGTGAAACTTCGTTGAGTGCTAGCCTTGCAGAAGCGAGGTGCGCTCCGCCCTCAAGTCTGTTGGCTGAAGTAGTAGAGTGCTCAACGTATGCTTTTTTATGAGTATCTTGCCCAAAACTCATCATCCAGCCCGGCAGAAGCTATCTTTTTGCTAGTCCTGGCACTGTTTACGGCTCTATTTGTAGGACTGTTTGTTTGGAGCCTTGTTTGGGTGTATGGCGATGCCGAGCGACGTGGAAAATCTGGCTGTTTAGTTGTTCTAGTAATTTTGTTTTTCGGTTGGCCGATGAGCCTTCTGTTATGGCTTGTTTTTAGACCTTAGTGTCAGGACCCGAACTTTACAAATTTCCTGTAAAAACAAGGCTTAAACCCTTAGCCAAAGCCCTGCGCTCGATGCGAAACGCTCCAGATTTTGATATCGCCTGCGGTTCCTCCTGCCGCCAGTCTTTCTCCAGTAGGATTCCAACTCAAGCACGCAACGCCTTCCTGAAATCCTTTCAAGGTTTGGGTCAAGCGTTTGCCATCCAGCCACAGACCAACCTGCCCGTCTTGCCCCGCTGAGGTTAGGCGTAATGAATCGGGTTGAAACGCGATCGCGTTGACCCGGTCAGTATGATGCTGGAGAACGCGCGATCGCCAGCCGCTACCCGACGAAGTTTCTCGCTCCCAAACCGTAACGCCTTCGACACAAGCCGCTGCCAGTAAGGGATCGCCTGATTTCGTCACTGGTGTTGACCAGGCCAACTGCCGTACCTTGCCCGGAAAGCCCTGCATTAGCCAAGGTGGCGGCTTCTCCCATTCCGTCACAGTCAACGTACGGTCTAAATTACCAGATCCCAGATAGCGACCATCAGTAGACCAGGCAGTGTAGAGACTGGCTCCGGGGACCGCTAATGACTTCGGTTCGTCGTTCCAATCTGCCGTTGACCAGACCTTGAGTCCCCCGTGACCGCTGACGGCCAGATGTTCGCCCTGGGGCTGCCAAGCCAAATGCAACACAGATGAATCCTGAAAATCCAGCTCAGCGATGATAGTTTTCTGCGCCGGATCCCAAATGTTAACAAGTGAGTTGACACTGTAGGCTAGGAGATTCTGTGAAGGGTGCCAGGTGAGTTGGTCGATCCAGGCCGGGGAGAGTGGGGGAGAGTGGGGGAGTGGGGGAGTAGGGGAGTGGCTGGGAGTGGGGAGATGCCAGACTAATACCGTGCCAGACTGTCCGGCGACAGCTAGGAATTGCCCGTCGGGGGAGAAGTCCAGCGCGTTCATAGCTTGTCCGGTGGCGGCGCGGAGTGTGGTGGCTGTGTCGGTGGCGGGGTGGTGCAGGATGACTTCGCCTGCGGCTGAGGCAGCCGCGAGGTGCTGATCGTTGGGTGACCAGGCGATCGCCGTGACATAGTCAGTCAGAATGATTTGCCACTGAACAGTGAACTGTAGTTTGGTTGGCTTCACGCTAGGCAGGTCCGGAATCCGTTACGCAGTTCGGTTTCATCTAGGTTGCGACCGATGAAGACCAGCTCGCTGCGGCGGGTTTCTTCGGATTTCCAGGGGCGATCGCTGCGACCATCAAAGATCATATGGACGCCTTGAAATACAAAGCGATTGGCTTCTCCTGCCAGGTTGAGAATGCCCTTCATCCGAAAAATGTCGGGGCCTTTGGTTTGCAGCAGCTCATTTACCCAGGCGCTGAGTTTGTCGCCGTCTAGAGGCTGGTCTTCCACAATGGCGAAGGAGTAGACAGATTCATCATGCTCGTGGGCATCTTCATTGAGGAATTCTGGATCAACCTGGAGGGCGCGATCCAAATCAAAGGCTTTGACGCCGATGATGGACTCGATTTCTAGGTTGGAGTTTTGGGTGCGGTAAATCTTGACCATGGCATTCATGTCCAGGATGCGTCGCTCTAGTTCAGCCAACTCGTTTTCCGTTACGAGGTCAATTTTATTGAGCAGAATCACATCGGCAAACGCGATTTGCTCTTGGGCTTCGTCACTATCCCAATGCTGCGAGATGTGCTTGGCGTCCACGACGGTAATCACGGCATCCAGCGCTAGCTGCGACTGAATGTCTTCATCCACAAAAAAGGTTTGAATCACGGGCGCGGGATCGGCGAGTCCAGTGGTTTCAATAACGAGGTGGTCAAACTTGTCGCGGCGCTGCATCAGATTGCCAATGATGCGGATCAGGTCACCGCGCACCGTGCAGCAGATGCAGCCGTTGTTCATCTCAAAAATTTCTTCATCGGCATCGATCACAAGCTGGTTGTCGATGCCGACTTCGCCAAACTCATTGACGATCACCGCAACTTTCTTGCCATGCTCGTAGGTCAAAATGCGGTTGAGCAGCGTGGTTTTCCCAGCTCCCAAATACCCCGTCAAAACGGTTACTGGCACGCCTGCTGTCGCTGTTGTCGCCATGGCTTTTAACTTACCTTAAAACTACGGAATCCTCAGAATTTCGGCATTATCGTTGACGCCCTTTCGCTTGAAAAGTTTGTGGTGAACAATTTGGGTGGGGGTATCTGTTGGAGTCGAGAAACTTTGATGGGGTTAGGGAGACATTGTACAGGAGTCAGAATCCAGTGCCTTCACAACTTCTAGCTCCTGACTTCTGTCTCCTGTATTCTTTCACTAGCGAACCGCTCAAACCGCGATATATGATGTCACGACATCGAGAAGCTGTTGCTGCTGTCGAAAGTTGTCCAGGGCGGCGTCTACGTTTGAGGGAGTGCCTGTGAGCATAACCATGCGCTCGGTATCGGTTTGCAGAATAGTTTCGATCCGGTAATTTTCGGCAGATGCGATCGCAATGCTTGGACCTAATTTGGCAACCGCGATCGCCCTTATACGCTCATCATCATTGGTGTAGACCGCGACGTGAAAAATGCTAGACAGTCGCTCCAACGCACGCCGCAGCAGTTTTTGTTTATGCTCCGTGGCGCGGAAACTGATGACCAATCGGCCTCCTTCGGTTGTCATGGGTGCAATGCCGCTGCCAAGAATGCCCTCCAAGGAGACGCCCCGATTGGAAAAGACCGCTGCTGCTGCTGTCAATGTGCCTGGTTTATCCAAAGCTTGCACGACAAACACCCACCGCTGATTAGCCACGGCCTAAGTCCTCCTGCAATCGCTGGTTGAGTTGTGTAGCCATCTTGTCGAGCAACTCGGCTTCCTCGGCCCACAACTGTAACGGCACCACTTGAGTCCAGCCGAAGGGTGTCACGACAATGGGTACCCCAAACGGGGTGCGTAACCCATAAAATTCACCATCTAGCTGTACTTGGCCTGAGACTACGACTTCTCGTCCCTCCAGTAGGTTCTGGACGAGATCGACTGTGACATTTGCGGTAGCAGTGATCGTTTTGGCTCCCGAAACGTGGGTTACGAAGGGTTTCACGACAACGCGCAGATCTGGCGGCAAGCTATCCACGTAGCGGTAGGCTCGGAGAATATCACCCTTTTGGATATAGTCCGTCACAACCTGCTTCTCTTGCCCGACTTCCGTAGGGAATTCGCTAACTGAGCGCGCGCGTCTTAGCTGCCGCCGGGCATCGCGGAGTTCGTCAGTGGCCATGCCATGGATCTTGACGCTGCTCCACAGGGGGACCATGCCCTCGCCATGCTCCCCGACGATGAACCCTTGTACGAGCTGACGACGGACGCCCAAGTCAGCGGCAATCTCGCGTCGAAAGCGTAAAGAATCAGAGTACGCACCAACGCCAATGACGCGATGCCGCCCGAGATGACGGCTGAAGACTTCGACCGCCAGTTCCACCGGATTCGTGACGATAATAATGACCTCGTGACCGTAACCATAGCGGGCGATCGCCTTGGCGTACTGCTCAAAAATCGGCAGATTAATTGAGGACAGTTCGGCACGGGTGGTGATGTTGCCAGCCACCGTTGCTCCTGCTGCCATAACGATGACATCCGCCACAATGGCTTCCGGCGTGAGGGCCACATCCAGCATCGGGGCCTTCTCCGCGTAGGCGTCATTCAAATCGCTGCATAGCCCATAGAGAATCTGGCTGCTCCGCCCCCCAGTACGACCCACCAGCTGCAGTCGCTCGGTCGGCATCAGCGCTCCGAGCGCTACGAGCTGCCCTACAATCTCCCGACCACAGTCACCACTGGCCCCAATCACTGAGACATCCATAGGCCGTCTTAGTAATCAATAGCTTCAGTAAAGCATGGGGCTTTGGAAAAGCGCTGTAGCGATGTAGATTTAATCTCAACCTACCAAAATAGTCTTGGCTACTCACCTAGTCTCAGATCTCTGTGACCTTAATACTCCTTTTTCACTACTTATCCCAAAACACAACTAGCTAGACAGGTTGCTTCAATCTAACGTCTTCAACACAGCGTCTGGTGCTTGGGGAGCTGGCCAAAAGGCTAGATAGTAGAAATCTACTGGCTCCTTTATGTTGGTGTCTAGCTCCCAACCCTCTCCCATGCCACGAGCGCAATAACGGACACGATCAGTACCTGGTGACAGCGGAATATCGCATATAGCCTCACCACCACACCAATCAAACAAAGTAATTTTCCCAATACCTGCGTTGAAGGAAACTTCCACGATTTCTTCCCAGACATCATCAATCGGTGGAGGGGTGTCTAGCACATCAAGGGTGAAGCCAACGTTAACAGTGTGCAGCCCTGTCACGAGATATAGAAACCCCGGCCAGGCAGCACACACAGACTGTTCTGCTGCTTATGTAGCGACTCTTCCATTGGATAAACTGGACTAGGGCGACTGTCAGACCTTATACAGGCATGGTGATAGTGAACGGACAACTGCCCTTCGTAAATTTTTGCCATGAGGATACAGTTGTTTTTTAGTTCATGCGTATTGTACTCCGAGCCTGAAGCTCCAGCATTCTTCTTTTTGTAGATGCTCACAATCGCAGCATCTCGAGGGTTGTGGCTAGCGCTTTACACCACCATTAACGCTCGGGCAACAGCTTCGCGATCGACATCATC
>JBCBJE010000319.1:0-6368 GCA_038523735.1 Cyanobacteria bacterium J06626_18
AAGTTCTGCTTGAGGACATTTCGCTGTCCTCAAACTCCCGTCGACTAGGACGTTCCGTCGTCCTAGAACCTCACGAAAGGGGAGGGTCGGTGAGGTAAACCACAGAGTTGCATTGGCGGCTGGAGTCCTCGAAGGAAGACTGAGCTGTGAGATGGAGAATTTGAGGTCCGGCAGCGATGTGGGTTAGACGAGACTTGTGTGTACACCGTAAGGGGATGGGGGAATGGAATTTGGGCGATGCCGACACATTTCCGTAAGGACAATTTTTCGATGAAAATCCCCCACTCCCCCACTCCCCTACTCCCCTACTCCCCTACTCCCTCCCCACGAATTTGAGCGGGCATTCCTTCGGGCTGTTCTAGGTATGCCTCGAAGCGCGACTTCAGTGTCCGAACGGGCAATTCCGTTGTCCAATATTCCACCAGTGCTTGTCCCCAAGCCCAAGCATTTTGAGCCGGAGCGCGATCGTTGTGAAGCAGCAGTAGCGGCCATAGCTTCAGCATCTCGCCAGGACGTAGCAAGGTGCTTTGTTCGGCTAGCAGACCGGCGAGTTCGTAAGTCAGCGTTAGCTTGCTAGCGACGATGGGCACCTGTTCAGCAGGAATGGTTTGTGCCAAAAGATTGCCCAAATCTGTGGTGCCTGTAAAGCGGGTAGAGAGGAAGGCAAACAGTGGTGTTTTGACGATCGCAACCAGTCCCTGACTACTGGCCATTTGCAGGGCATAGCGCTCAATCAGTCGAGCGGCGGCGGTAACGCGAGCATCGCGGCTTCGCAAAAACTGGGCTAGCTTTTGGGCTTTAGCAGGTGCGATCGCTTCTAACAGATAAATCGCTAACGCATCGCTGCCCCAAGCCGCACGGTTATCGGATGCGGATGCCGTGACGACTGGGATTACTTGCTGCGCCCAATCGCCCAACTTTTCGCTGCGATAGGTGACGGCGGCACGAATGTTGCGTTCCTTGGGGCGATCGCCCTGCTGCCAGTCATAGGGTGGCTGCCATTCTCGAATGGGACGAAGGCGATCAACTTGAGTGAGCACAAGAAATATTGCGATCTCGCGGTCTTGTTTAGCCACATCTTGCAAAAAGGCTAAGTCAGCTTCTAGGGCTGGATCTAGAGCAGGTGTTACCAAGAGGAGAACGTCTGCGATCGCAGCTTTGGCCAAAACTTGCTGTCGGAAATCAGTCTGATCTACTTGTTCATAGCCTGGACTATCCCACAGAATTAATGCGTCTTGAGTCGGGGTTTCCCAACGATAGCTGGCTATCTGATCGGTACTGGGCAACACATCCACCACTGCCCGCTCTTGCTGGAACACGGTATTGATAAGGCTGCTCTTGCCGGCTCCTGTACGCCCCACCAGAAGTATGTTCAAAGGGGCTGCCTGAATTGCCTCTACCGGTTCCGCCTGCTCCATCAGGGCCCGCAACGTTTGGGTCTGAGAAGTCGGAGGAGCCGCTGCTTCAAAGGCTAGTGCCGCTTGGCCGCCGTAAAGCGCGATCGCCTGCCGACATAACAAGGTCAGGGCAGTTTCGCGTAGGATTTGGCTAAAGTTAGCAAGCAACTGTTGACTGGCTTGGTTGCCCAAAGGACGGCTCATTGTTTTAGCTGCCGCCGCAAACGGATTCCATAGCCAGCGAGTTAAATCGACAACCGTCCAGACTCGACGTAGTGGACCTTCCAGGGCTCGATAGGTTTCATAGGTTTGATAGACCTGAGCAACGGTGACCTGGTTCAACGTCGGAGCCGTTACCCGCATCCAGCGATCCAGGTCGTCTACAGTGCCCCGAATTAGACCGTAGGCTTGGGGGACGTAGATATTGAGCAGCGGGTATTTCACCTCAGGATGATACAGGTGAGCGATCGCCTGAACCAGCTGCTGACAGCGTTGCCCGAAGGTCGGCCAATCATCCCACATTGCTGGATCTTCCTGAGCGGCTTCCAGTGTCTGGCGCAGAACCCCTTCAACTTGCTCAGGTGCGACGGTCTGTGCTGTTTCTGCCAGGGTGTCTTGCAACTGCGATCGCACTTCAGTCAGAGACTGCTCTAACGTTTCGGTGCGGGGGCGGGTCCAACGACTCAGCAGCCACTGCCAACCCACGACACCCAGCGCCACCAGTCCCCATACCCATGTAAGTCCCCATGCTTGGAGCTGAATCGCCGCCACGACAACCAATCCACTGATGAAGACTATGGGGGGAATTGCTAAAGTGCCCCACTGCCAACGTTTTAACCGCAGCATATTTATTTCCTCTGCTCTTGCCGATCTCAGGATCTTGGGTGAAAACTCAGGATATTTCTGGAATACCGCCAGAACCCTAGGATCGGCGGGTCGGCATATTCAGCCGTCTGTTCTCATTGTGTCGGGTCGAGTCATCAACCGGGGCAGGTTTTGAGCAGGAGACTCGGTATTTCTATTGATGAATATCGCCTGAACCTGCCCCCACGGTTCACATCCCACTCCCCTAATTTCGTGCAATGGTGGGCATTGGAGTATCGCCGAGGAGTTGATACGCTTTCCCACACATCAATTCCCACCCTACAACTGCTATTCCTCCTTTCCCTTTCACCCTCCTACCCTTACACCTCATCACTCCATCACTCCCCTACTGTTCCCCATTCCCTTGCTCTCTCTGAAACGCTTGCTTCTCCCGCTGAAAGGTTTTACCCATGAGCTGTTGAATTGCGTTGGGGTCTGGTACCTTGCCTGCCATTAAATCGCCAAAATAAACGCAAGCACCCTCGCCTAGTGCCCAGGTGTAGGCTACTGACCAGGAGGTTGCGACAACACTGCCTACCCCTGGGATGAATTTGACCAGCTCACGACCCACCGCCTGTGCTAAAAAGCCGCCTGCTAGCGTGCTAACGACTCCTAATGCCTGGGCCACCGTCAAGGTCTGGCCATACACCCGACCAAGGACAACGACCATCGACACTTGTAGGCTGGTCAGTACCGGCATAGTGGCAAAGGGCAGTGGAACTGCTGCCGCAATACCTGCCGTGATGGCAAAGGCGCTGATGTAATGACGGGCTACTTGACGATATAAATCGCCGATCGCTTTGCCCCGATCATCAGTTCCCAACAATTGATGAATCGCTTGAGCTTGGGCCTGAGGCAACAGTTCATCCAACGTTTCCCGTAATGCCTCAAGCCCATAGAAAACGGGGGTATACTCGTCCTCCTCCAAGGTGAAATCCAGCAATAGGGTGCGATCGCAAAGGGACGCAAAATTGGTCTGCAGTGCTTCTACCACGCGGGTAATGGCCTCTGATTCGGGCGGATAAGGTGGATGGTTATCTGTCGGCGAGGCGTACAGCTCGTGAAGACACGTTATTGCCAGCAGACACGGGATGTGGGGATAGTCCTTCTTTAGCTGTGTGATCACCTGACACAGGCTATCCGTAGCGAAGTCAGTTACTTTCACTGTCAGGATGAAGATGCGCGATCGCTGACGGTCTTGCTCCAGGGTTTGCTTCAAGGACGCGATAATTTCGCCTGTATTATGCTCCACATCGCCCAGCCCTACCGTGTCAATGAACACCAGCAGCGGCAACGCTTCGGACGGATAAGGGTAGCGTTGAGTGTGGCGTGTGTGAGGTTGAAACCCCTGTCCCACAATAGCGGCTGGCTGTCCCGTCATGCCTCGCACTAGAGAGCTTTTGCCGGCTTGAGGTTTGCCCATCAAAATCACCTCAGTTGTGGGTAACTGCTCTCGTACTGCCTGCAAGTGAGCGGCAATCTGCTCCTCACTCACCCAAAAGCGCCGTAGAAAACCCTGCAGCGGCGAGAAGAATTTCTTCACAGATGGTGGTTTCACGCTCCGTCTCCATGAGCCTGTTTTTATAGCGTAAAGGAGGGGCATGGGGAGAGGGAGCATAAATCAGCGCCTGCTCTCTGAGAGGACATGTTTGATAAGAAAATCAAAAGCTAAGACTGTTGAGGGAATAGTGACAAAGGCATGAATGTCAGATATAGTCGTAAGTGTGTGAGGAGCGAACCAGTAAGGGTGCTGAGACGAAACACGGCCAGTCGTCAGCACTCTTTCTGACTTTAAAGGGTTTTGAACGTTTCCTCGAAGCAGAGAGGGATTAGTTCACTCTTCAAAACCCACAAAAATTTTTAACAAATCTCAATGACTAGGCTAGCAAGAAGCGATTGATGGCAGCAACGACGCCCTCTTCTTCAACGCTAGGAGCAACCCAATCGGCGATTGCTTTCACCCCATCTGGAGCATCCCCCATCGCAACGCCAATCTGGGCATAACGGAGCATCTCAAAGTCGTTAAAGTTATCCCCAATGGTCATTACCTGTTCCGACGTGAGTCCCAGTAGATCCTCGGCTAGGAACTTGACGGCAGTGCCCTTGTTAGAGGAAGGGTGGGTGGCTTCAAAGAAAGTGGCTACCGACTGGGTGAGGTACAGCTCCTCAGAAGAATAGGTCTGCTGAAGACGCTCAAGAATGTCGGTTACCACCATCGGATTTGGGCTCAGCGCTAAGAGCTTGGTGGTTTCTACGGCTGGCTGGTTTTCAAGAAACGCTATCAAGTCGCCTACTGCGATCGGCTGAACACCCGAACGATCAGCATAGTCTTCGGTATCGGCCAAAATTGACCGAACGTGAAGCTGATCATCGATATAGAGGTGAATTGAGAGCTGCTGCTGCGCTTCTAGGTCTGCTAGTGCCTTTAGCAGTGCCAGGGTGTGTGCTCTCGATAGCGGTGTATGGCGATGGACTTGGCCAGATAGCGGGTCTTTGATCAGACCCCTTGGTAAGACAAGAGTGGCAGCGTTGATCCAACAGCTGTGTGAAAGCGCACCGCTGCCCGGTACATCCGTCCTGTGGCGATCGCTACTTGAATGCCTTGCGCTTGAACCGCGGCAACGGCTTCTTTCACTGCTGTCGTGACCTCATTGGCCCGCCCCGCGATCGTACCGTCAATATCGAGCACCAGTAACCGAATGTCTGCCATTTTGCTTCCGCTTCCCACCACTGGATAACGACTGTAATACTCTAAGGCTTCTATGAGCAGGACAGGATAAACCCAGCCTAATTTGGGCCGATTGTCTAAAACTTGCCAGAAATTGACTGTCCTTTAGGCGTTGAACAGGAGAGGCTCCATAAGGCCATGCGGGCAAATCAGCTACCACTACCGTGCTGCTCGCGTAGACGAGTAGCCATTGCTGCTTGTAGTTGCTCCATACCTGCCCTGACCGATTGCATTTCTATAGACAGCGCTTTTATGGCCCGAACCGTTTCTTCCAGCACAGAGGTTACACGGTCAATATTTTCACTATTACGAGCGATCGCTTCACTATTACGAGCGATTGCCTCACTATTACGGGCCGTCGTCTCGCTGTTGCCTTGTATGGCACGAGCATTCGATTCAATGAGTTGCCTGAGTTCGTCGTCAGTCATAGGTTTCAGCGTCAGTCATAGGTTTCAGCCTTCTTTAATTGCCTTTAGTGTGAAGGGTTCCCTTACTTCATTACGGATCCTATCCATTACGTACCTTATCTGTGACCTACTCTATTTATCCACTTTGGAGATAGAGAAGGATGCTAGAGTCAAAAGAAATCCACGGGTTAATAAATTTGTTCTATGGTTGTTCAGTCCGGTACACTCGTTCACTATCCAGAGTCTGATGGGCAACCCATGACCGAAAGCGACCCAACGCGGGACTATCTTCTTTACTGCGTTGAAGCTTTAGAACTCTTTTTCCGCAGTCGTCAGCAAGTCTACGTTTCAGGAAATCTCTTCATTTACTATGAAGAAGGTAATCCGAAGGCAGTGGTTTCGCCGGATGTGTTCGTGGTATTTGGGGTCAGCAAGCGTAAGCGACGGACTTATAAGGTCTGGGAAGAGGACGATAAAGTCCCGGCTTTTGTTGTAGAAATCACGTCGCGCACCACTCAGCGGCAGGATGAAAACACGAAGCCTCAGCTTTATGCCAGCCTGGGCGTTCAAGAATATTTTCAGTACGACCCAACTGGAGACTATTTAAAGCCTCAGCTCAAAGGATCTACTTTGGTTGATGGTCAGTATCAGCCTTTACCTCTGCTAGAACTGCCGGATGGGACTTACTTGATCAGGAGTGCTGTATTGGGATTGGATCTGTGTCTGCCAGCCCCTGATGAACGGTCATTAAGCGTGGTGGGGGGTAAGCTGCCGCGATCGCTCCGTTTCTACGATCCCCAGACTGGTGAAAAGCTCCCCAGCTACGTTGAGTCTGTTGAAGCCCGCAACCAAGAGCGTGAACGCGCCGAGCAAGCCGAAGAACGGGCTGAACAGGCAGAACAAGCTCGGCAAGCTGCAGTACCCAAGCTCCTAATACTCGGCATGGCTCCAGAGCAAGTGGCTGATACCCTA
>JBCBJE010000320.1:0-6367 GCA_038523735.1 Cyanobacteria bacterium J06626_18
AACCTCAGCTAGCCAAACATCCAAGCTGGGTCAAAACCGTTCGATCTTCCTCGCAACCAGCACCCAAAACTGCTGCCGAGGCCTTTCAACATTGGTCACAGCGGATTCAAACACAGCTTTCAGACCAAAGCATTTGTCCAGAATGTCGATGCCCCTGCCCAACACAAGAACTGCAGCGGTGGCCAGCCTGTGCTATCTGCATGAGTCACCACTGGCAAAATGGTCTTGGTCAGGGATGAATTTACACAGAACATTTTCATCTCCCAAAAGAGAATCTTTCAGTAAAAGACACAAGAAAATCGCTTGGTGATTGCAGGGCCTAATCAGCCCTGCAATCACCAGGCGTTGACGGTGAAATATAGAATCAGTTTCAGCAGGGATCAGCACAAATTCTTCTTTGCAGCCATCTTCTATATAAAATAAGCAGCAGAATTAATTTATCCTCTAAGCATAAATTTAGTGTTACTGACTTTCAGACAACTTCCAAAAAGCTTTCAGAAATCTGCAAAGCACAGATCCTAAAGATTATTTATCTACTTAAGCATTTAGTAATTCTTAAGCACTCTCATCTTGCCTGTAATAAGTGGCATATTTTACATGGATCCACCAAATCCAAGATCAACTTAGAAGCGATCCCCACCAATACAGCGGAGATTTCATTATCATTTAGTCGTGAGAGTAACCGTATATATATTTTCAAAGAAACTATGAAGAGAACCTAAAAATAACAATTCTGTTCAGGTTCAATGAAATCCCTGGCAGCATTGAATAGCGCAGTTTTTTCCTGCGGAAAGGGTGAAAAAAACCTCGGCACAATGGGGCTACAACGTTAATAGGGAAAAAACCTGATGAACGCAAGTCAGTTTGGTATCTCGTGCTGTCAGCGCTGTCGTTTTTACACGTCGAAGGGACGACGCGGTGGGCATTGTAGCAAACTTGATGTTCCCGTTCAGGGTAAGTGGTCTGCCTGTTCCCTGGCATCGCCCGTGTTTATGGAATCCCTCAATACTGTCACGCATCTCCCTGTGTGGTCAGAGCGTTTGGTGCTGGCCCATCGTGACACTACGATTCAGGAAGGTGACTGCGTGTTAGGTTCCCCTGCTTAACCATGACAGGTACGATGCCTGAGCAAAGCTGTTAAGTGAATTAAGCGGTTCTAAATAGGCGTTGCTCGAGGGTTCTTAATCCTCACAAACCTTTAGAGCCTTTTCTACGAGGGTTTCCTCACTATCCCTAAAGCCCCTACGTCCAAATGGAAGTAGGGGCTTTGGTTATCTAGCAAAAGTTAGGGAGAGGACATGCGGAGGCTATGGCAACCAAGGATACTGACGAAAATCGGGCGATCGCTTTTCCAAAAACGCTTGTTTGCCCTCTGTACCTTCCTCCGTCATGTAATACAGCAGCGTTGCATTCCCTGCTAATTCCTGTAAACCTGCCTGCCCATCACAATCCGCATTGAAGGCTGCTTTGAGGCACCGAATCGCGATCGGGCTTTTGTTCAGCACTTCCTGGGCCCACTTCACCCCCTCAGCTTCCAGCGACTCGACCGGCACCACTGTATTAACCAATCCCATCGCTAGGGCTTCTTGAGCCGTGTACTGACGACAGAGAAACCAAATCTCACGGGCTTTTTTCTGTCCCACACTGCGGGCGAGGTAGCTAGCACCAAAGCCCCCATCAAAGCTCCCCACTTTCGGCCCGGTTTGCCCAAAAATGGCATTTTCAGCCGCGATAGTCAGATCGCAAATCACATGTAGTACATGTCCGCCCCCGATCGCATACCCTGCAACTAGCGCAATTACAACCTTAGGCATAGAGCGAATCAATCGCTGCAGATCGAGAACATTCAGCCGCGGCATGCCACCTTCATCGACATAGCCCGCTTTACCCCGGACACTCTGGTCTCCTCCGGCACAGAAGGCATACTTTCCATCCGTATGGGGACCCGCTCCTGTGAGCAACACCACACCAATCGTCGTATCCTCACGAGCATCCGCAAAGGCGTCGTATAGTTCAACAACTGTTTTCGGGCGAAACGCATTCCGCTTATGGGGGCGATTGATCGTAACTTTCGCAATGCCGTCTGCTTTGTGGTAGAAAACGTCCTCGTATTCTTTGGCGACCTGCCACTGTATGTTCATGTTTTTGGTGAAAACTGAGACTTGGGTTAGGGGTTGTTCGTTATCCGTTACTGGTTGATGGTAGCGGGTAATGGGTTGCTGGTTCTTCGTTGTTAACCGTTGATGGTTGATGGTTGGGAACTGGTAATTGGTGATTGGTCATCGGTAGCTCATCTACTACCCACTATCCACTACCCCATCACTCCCTTACTCCATCACTCCTTCTAACCCTTTCCCCCGTCTCCCCATCCACCCTACTACCCATCTACTCTTCACAGACAGTAGCGCGGATCATCCCATCCTATTGCCGGGTTCGGGCCAGAATTTTGCGTATGCCTGCTTGAGCTTCTTACCTGAGCATTCCGACGCTGATGGCGGCGCTGTGCCCAAGATGCATTACTACCGTAGGTGCCAGGTAGACAGGATGCAGTAGAACGAGTCGCGGATGGGGTTGTTCCCGGAGCTTGAGCCTCTTGCTTGAGCACACTCAATTTTTCCAAGGCTGTTGACCAGTCCAAATCTGGAACATTGAAGAGCGATCGCAGCGCTGTGAGTACCGCATCGGCTGCTTGATTTTGAGGCCGTAGAATCGGCTTCGCGAGTCGTAACGGATCGACTTGAACAGCTGCGATCGCCTGACGAACAGCATCTGAGATGTTTCCTTTCATTTCGCGCTGGGCCAGTTGACGCTGATACTCCCACCCTTTTTCGCTAGAGGCGTAGAGAGCTGGTAGACGATTCAGGGCATACGTAACAACTTCTTCTACTTCGATATAGCGACGAACGCGGGCAGGAAGATGCTGTAGCTGCTGCTCAATTTCCTGCGCAACCAAGCTCTCCATAACATTCACGTAAGTACGCTGCTCAGCCTGTAGTCTCAATTCTTTCATGGATCCACCCGTCTTTCCTTACTATGTGTTGGGGAGGTCTCTCAATGGGGGCTTGAAACGGGGCTTTCAGAGAGATCTAGATCAGTCGCGAATCAAAGCAACCGTGCATATACGCAATATAGCTCGGAAAATTAGTGATCAATCAAACTATTTTAGGACGATTCACGTAAGCTTGATTGATCGCAGCCTTATGTAAAGGCTCCCCATCGCCCCATCGCCCTACTCCCCCACCTTTCGCTGTATGGTTAAACACACCACTGCTTGCCCACACTTTTGATGTCCCGCTCCAACGCGCTGCGCTACTACGTCATTGCTCGGCTATTGCTGGCTCCCTTGATGATTCTGACGATCGCGACGGTCGTTTTTCTCCTGCTGCGAGCATCGCCAGGTGATCCAGTTGATGCCCTGCTGGGAGGACGAGCCCCGCAAGAAGCAAAAGATGCCATGCGCGCGCAGCTAGGACTCGATGCACCGATGATCGTCCAGTACTTACGCTATCTAGGGAGTCTTCTCACGCTCGACCTGGGAACGTCGATCGCGACTCAGGGGCAAACCGTGTGGGACATTGTTGGCGACCATTTTCCAGCTACGGTCGAGCTGGTGCTATGCAGTCTCCCTATTGCGGTGATTATCGGTCTTGGAGTGGGAGCGATCGCGGCATCGCGCCCCAATTCGCAGCTCGATGCCGGGGGGCGTTTGTTCGGTATCGTGACCTATGCAATGCCGATTTATTGGTTCGGCATCGTGTTACAGCTGATATTTGCGGTGCAGTTAGGGTGGGTGCCTATCTCAACTCGGTTCCCTATCGGAGTAGATCCGCCTGTTGGTCCGACCGGACTGTATCTGATCGACAGTCTTTTGATGGGGCGTCTCGACCTGTTTGCGACCTCACTACATCACTTGGTGCTTCCCAGCGTGACCTTAGGACTCCTCAGAAGCGGCATTTTCGAGCGCATTGTGCGCGTCAACCTCAAGCAGACGCTGCGTGCGGACTATGTCGAAGCTGCCCGAGCCCGTGGCATTCCCGAAGTGCGCATTGTCTTGGTCCACGCCCTCAAAAATGCCCTGATTCCCGTCATCACCATCTTTGGCCTGACCTTTGCCTCTATGCTGGGCGGAGCCGTTTTGACCGAAGTGACGTTTTCCTGGCCCGGTCTAGCCAACCGCCTGTACGAAGCCATTAGCCAGCGAGACTACCCTGTTGTCCAAGGGTTGATGGTCTTTTTCGGCCTCATCGTGGTGATTGTCAGTATTACGATCGATATTGTGAATGCGTATATTGACCCGAGGATTCGGTATTAGGGGGTTATTGGGTGTTGGGTGTTGGTGTTGGTATTGGGGCGAGGCATTTGGAGCATAGAGTTCCGATGGACAGCAAGCATACGGACCAAATGCCTTGCCCTTACAGATTCTGCTTCCCCTTTTCCCTTTTCCCCTTACCCACTACCTCACCACTCCCCTACTCCATCACTCCCTATCCCCTACCAACATCGATATTTTGCTCCCAGCATCGATCGCTGCTGCTCCTGCCTGCTGCAGGTTTTGCGTACCAGGACTGTTGAGGGTGAAGAGGGGCTTGTTTTGGGCTGCGATCGCTCTGGCAAGTTTCTCGGTTTTGCCCCCTGGCGTGGCGTAGGCGATAAATACACCGGTGGTGATTGCCCCCACAAGCCGATTGCGTCGCTCGGCTAAGGCTGCTGTTGCCCGTCGCTGACTGACAGGGAAAGGCGAGAGCAACAATAGCCGTTTCGCTTCAATGGCAGTTTTCTGATCTGGGGAGAAACGCAGATTGTGGAGGCTGCGGGCAGGACAGTGGATAAGGGGCTGGGTACCTTGCAGCAGCAGTTTTAAGCATACTTTTTCTACAGGTGAGTGAAAGCCACTGACGACGGTAACTTGGGTGTCTCGGAGTCTTTTGATGAAGTCATAGGTTAGGTGAACCAAGTCGTCGGAGCATTGGGTGGAGCAGAAGAGGGCGATCGCGGGCGACTGCAAAATTTCCAAATTCCCGATGGCGCTCAACGTTGGTAGAGACTTCTCGCTCAGAAACTGCCGCAGTCCGTCTGGATAAGCTGTATGTGTTGGTGCAATTTGGACAAGATCAAACACGCGAATGAGTTGGCTTATTGAGTGACAGGTCTAGGAAACAGCTGCTCTAGGCTCTCTTGAAGCTGGCTGTGCGGATACACATCAGGCTTTTTACTCCAAACATACTCTAGGGCTTGGCGATAGCTCCAGTGGGGATGTTTGTAGAAGCAGTAGGCAACGCCTACAGAACCACTGCGACCAATACCCGCACGACAGTGGATGAGGATTTGTTGTTTATCCTGGGCAAGTTGGTGCTCAATCCAGGCGATCGCCTCCCGCAGGGATGCCTCAGGGATTGGATGACGGGCTCCATCGCGACATGGCAGCTTCTGATAAGCAATCTTGCTATTAGCGGCAAAAGTGGGATTCAGCTCTTCTGCCATATTCAGCACCGCATCGAAGCCAAGAGTCTCGGCTTGAGATGCGGCAATGAAGTTACCCACATAGACTCCATGCAAAATCTCGACGTGGTTAGGGCGCTGGGTCCATTCCCTATCAGGTGCGGGAGGCGCGACCTGCAGGCAAGTGTTGTCGGTGGGATTGCCCATCCATTGCCACTGCTCAGGTGTTGCGCGATGGCTGACGCGGTAGGTTAACTCGAATTTGCCAGGACTGGTGGGGCGGAGGCTGGTTTGGAACAGGTAACCGCCTACAGGTTGTTCCGATGGGGGATTCTCAAGAGGTTTGTGATGGGGAACATCAATGGCGTACCAGGTGCCCTCACTGCTGAAGCGCGTCGGCAAGTTTGTCCACACTTGTACCTGCAGTTCGATAGGCGGAAAGGGACTTTGTACACGTAGCAGAATGTCTACGGTTTCTAGCATGTAGCGATCAAGGGAGGCATTGAGGCAAGGAGAAACTTCCAGCCATTCAGCAACCGCCAATTCATACGTTCCTAACATGATCATAGGCCCTTCCCATGCCATCCGGCGCTCGTCCAAGTCTGTCCTACCGTGTCAGAACGTTACAGCACGTGAATTCGAACAACTCAAAAGACGAAGCTACAACTTCTAAGTGAGTTTGCTTTCAAAAGCGGGTGGGGGGAATCGAACCCCCATCATTAGCTTGGAAGGCTAAGGTTTTACCACTAAACTACACCCGCAAGTGGAATACAAGGTTAGCACAGGTTTTAGTGGAGGGGGAAGTGGGCTGTTGGGGGGCGGGGGAGACGCGGGAAGAAGGGGGGAAAGAGGGAAGGGGTAGTGGGTAAGGGGGAAAAGGGTAAGGGGGAAGCAGAATCTGTAATGGAGAGGCATTTGGCCCGTATGC
>JBCBJE010000321.1:0-6358 GCA_038523735.1 Cyanobacteria bacterium J06626_18
ATACCTGCCCCCGTCTCCCCTGAAAACTTAGAAAGTTCAAGGGCTGCTCAAGCAACGCCTCCTCCTACAGAGGAACCTGCAAACGCACCTGGAAGTGACGCCAGTGCGGAGGTCGCTGAGGCCGTCCCACAGTTTGACGACTTAGATTTGCAACCCTTCCCAGAAACAAACGCCAAAGCTAATCCGTCTGAGCTCGGGGCCAGTCCCTCAGACAGTACACCTACACCAAAACCTACATTGGGTCCACCAGCCCCCTCGGCGAGCGATCTCGATGAAGCGGTTGCAGCATCTCCATCAGCATCCACGCCGGCTTCTGCACCTGCTGAACCAGAACCGCCTGCTTCCCCAGCCCCTCCCGCTGCATCGAACTCCCGCTCAGAGACAGAAGTATCGGCTGACAGCGAAGATCAGTCGGCCTCAGTTGCAGAAACAGCAGGCGAAGACTCAGCCCTACAAGAACTTTTGACAGAGCGTACGGCAACGGCTCACGATCGCGGTTCTGATTTAGGTGCAGCCGATGTTCCGATCGATACCCAGCGAGGCATACCAGGAGATAACTCTACCTCAGTTGCTGATGCCACACCCGATAGAGACGATAGTTTTGTGTTGCCCGAAACCGCCCCACCATCGGAAACAATCGTCGAAGCGCCTACAGTCGAGACTGCAACTGCTGTGCCTAACTTCACCACCCTTGCATCTGAGATCAGCGAACAGTGGATGCCGCCAGCCGAGCTGACTCAAACGTTGACCTATACGCTGAAGTTGAAAGCAGACGGCACATTAGCTGAGATTATTCCTGCCGATGATTTGTCAGATCGTTATCGCGATCGCGCCGGTCTCCCGTCCCTCGGCACCCGCGTTCTGCCTCCCCCTAGCCCCTCACAGATTAAGGTTTTTCTCCATCCCAGTGGCAATGCCCAGGTGATTCCGGTAACGCCATAGGGGGTGAATAGGTGGATGGCTGATGGAGTAGGGGAGTGATGGGGTGATCGGGTAGAGAGTAGAGAGTGGAGGGTATTGGGTACTGCAAGAGGGAGAGGGGGAAGGGGTAAAAGGTCAAGGGTAAAAGGCGAAGGGTCAAGAACCCTGGACCTTGAACCCCAAACCCTGAACCCCAAACCAACTACCGATTGCCCATTACCACCCAAGAACCATCCACCATCCATGACGAACCAAGAACCAATCAATATGTCCCCAAAGCCTCGCCTGATGAGGGTATCGCCTGTCCTGATACGGCATAGGCATTGTGCTCGGTGTAGAGCCAGCGGTGTAGTTCTGGGAGGGAATTGAGGCGCGATCGCAGTTCCAGAACCTGGGCCAATCCTCGTTGCTCTTTCTGATAGCGGGCAGCTAAAGCGTCTCGAGGAATTCCCATATCCGGGACTGCTTCGAACGTGAGGTGGTAAGGCGACTCTGATCCAGAAAGGCGGAAAATCCAATTGAAAATAGCCTCGGTGCGGGGCAGATGAAACTGGGAGGTAATCACATGTAACCGCCGGATTTCCAGTGGATCAGTATGCTGAACTCTCGCGAAATAGGCATTGCCGATAGTGTCAAGCGAAATCACCTCTGGCAGGATGCGGGTGGGCTCAACGCCAACAGCCTGTAGATAGCGAGCGGCTGCGATCGATTCGAGAACAGGAAATCCAGCAGCATCTAGGGGCGGCGGTTTATGAGTTGTACCGGCACTTAGGGGAAGAAAGTAATGCGGTGTTGGTATAAAAGTGATTGCCCGGTCGAGCCTGGCCTTTACCCAGAGTGTTACCTGGCCTGCTGCGGTAAGCCCGCCGCCTGGAATCAGAACTGCGTCTAGTGCTGCCATGCCCTTGATAATGAGGCCACTGATAGTAAAGCCACAATCGCCTGCAAACAACTCAGTATTTTTACCCGATACTACTTAGTCAGTAACGGCTGCAACCTTTTACCTTTTGCCCATTACCTTGTTAGCGGATTCAGTGTGTCATAAAAGCTGACCAAATGTATCATTCCTGAGGCGGCTGAGGCATTTGCATTGTTACATCTTGCAAGGCAATACGTTTTGGTCAGCTAATCGCGATCGCATCCGGGAATTTGTACGCAGCATGATACTAGATCTGCTTACTCTCATCCTCATTTGGGCAGCTGTGGGGCTCATCGTTTGGTACCTCCTGCTTAAACTTATTCCCAAAAATTTTCTAGCCTGGTTTGGCGGAGCCATTATCCTAACGCTGATCGTATTGGCTTTCTCTGACCCAAACGACCAGACAATTGGCGCTATCTGGAATATCATTTCTTTGCCGCTGAGTCCGCTGGGATTCTCGTTAGCACTCATTCTCTTTTCCTTCAAAGCATTTAACTTCAAAGAAGGCTTTCGAGTTGTCAACGGGCGGTATGTTGTGGCCGCTTTTTTGATCTTGTGGGTGGCCAGCACCCCCATTATTGCCCGTACCCTTGTGAGCTGGCGAGAACAAGCTGTGCGATTAGCCTACGAAGCACAGCAAGAAGTTTGTTCTGATATTTGTCCGGTTGATGTCTTTGAAAGTGCCCCGCTTGCCCGCGTTGTCGGCATGGTTGTTCTGGCCCAGAACATGGACCGGGTAACGCCCCCGAACGAGTTTCCCAGTCGCGTGAATAGCGATGCTGGCTCTCTGGATCCTATGCTGGTTTCGCAGCTGGGTAGCGCTGCTGGACTTTACCTGGAAATCGCTGGCACTCCCGGCAACAATCTTCAATTTATGTATGTCACGGCAGGTCCCGTGGTGGGTGACGAAGAGGAGGAACTCAATAAAGAGATTTCGCTGCGTGAATTTTTAGTGGGCTTTGGCATCCCGCGGGAGGCCATCATCATCGAAGACCAAGGTAGCAATGTCCGTGACGCTGTGCTCGACGTCGAAGACTATCTGGACGATACCGGGCGGCTAACCCCTGAGGGAGTTCCGTCACGCGATGCTAACCGAATCGTGCTGGTGGCACCAGCCCTTATTATGCGTCGGGCAGCTTTGTCTTTTGAAGAAGAAGATATTGAAGTTGTTGCATGGCCGACCAATCTCTACGGCATCAGTGAACCAACCATTGATGATGATGTCTTAGCCGCATTGTCTGACCTAGTACCCAGTGCCGAGGCTCTACGGCTCACAACCCGTTACTGGAATGAGTTGCTTACCTCTTTCTACTATCTCCTGCGCCGATGGCTGCCTGGTTTTGATGTGAGATGGGATGAAATTGTTGAGATCATCCCCCGCCAGTGATAAGAAGGCAGTTCCTTGAGTCGTCTACGATGGGTATGCACCCTCAGCAGTTGGGATCAGGATGACGCACTCGAACAGCACGGTCAAAAAAAATTGGCACCTTAAGAAATTAAGTGAATACTTGCGTCCTCACTGGAAGAAGGCTGCTCTGGGTGTTGTGGCGCTCATCGTAGTCAACTGGTTAGGGGTTCGTATTCCTTTATTAATCCGCGACGGGATTGATGAGTTACAGGTCTCCTTTAGATTTGACCGAATCGCTGACTACGCCATCTTAGTGCTGGTGTTGGCCTCGGTAATGGGCGTGTTCCGTTTAGCCTCACGCATCTGGTTGTTTGGCGTGGGACGACAGGTCGAGTTTGACTTGAAGCAAAAGATCTTTGAGCATCTGCTCCACATGGAACCCAGTTACTTTGCCACGAACACAGCGGGAGAGCTAATCAGTCGGGCTACCAGTGATGTGGATAATATTCGACGACTGCTGGGCTTTGCTGTGCTCAGTATGGTGAACACAGCCTTCGCCTATGCCTTCACAGTTCCTGAGATGTGGAAGTTAAGTCCCAAGCTGACGATAGTGGCGCTGTCGGTGTATCCGGCTATTCTCATTTTGGTAGGGCTGTTTAGCGAGCGCCTCCGCAACCAACAGCTCCGGGTTCAGGAAACAACTTCGCGCCTCAGCGACCTGATTCAGGAGGACATGAGCGGTATCTCCCTGATCAAAATTTACGCTCAGGAACAAAACGAACGCCGTGCCTTCGCCGAATTAAACGACGAACTGCTGGATGCTAATCTGATGCTGGCCCGTACCCGCAATACCCTATTTCCACTCTTGGGAGGATTAGCCAGCATTAGCCTGCTCCTGATTTTGGCAACCGGAGCCGGCACCATCCGTGACGGCTTCCTGACAGTCGGTGACTTTGTGGCAATGGTGCTGTTTGTAGAGCGGCTGGTATTTCCTACGGCACTTTTGGGCTTTACGATTACGGCTTACCAACGGGGTGAAGTTAGTATCGATCGCGTTGAAGCGATTCTTGTCAGCCAGCCACAAATTGCGAACAGCCCTAAGATCAAGCCGCTCCCGCGCGAGTCCGTCCGGGGACGTTTGGATGCCAGAAATCTGGTTTATGCGTATCCCGACAGCAAAACTCCGGCCTTGAATGGCGTTAATTTCACCGTTCGCCCCGGCGAAACCGTCGCTATTGTCGGCCCCATCGGGGCTGGTAAGTCCACCCTGGCCAATGCTCTGCCGCGACTGCTGAATATTTCTCCCGGTCAGCTATTCCTCGACGGTCAGGACATCACACAGCTTCCGCTCGCCGATTTGCGGCGAGCGATTGCCTACGTTCCTCAAGAGAGTTTCCTCTTCAGTACCACGGTCCAAAACAACATTCGCTACGGGGAGCCACAAGCAGATCTGATCGACGTGGTCTACGCAGCCAAGCAAGCCCAGATTGCTGCTGAGATCGAAAACTTTCCCAAACAGTACAAAACGATCGTGGGTGAACGAGGCATTACACTATCCGGTGGACAGCGGCAGCGATCGGCTCTGGCTCGGGCACTGATGGTGGATGCCCCTGTAGTGGTTCTCGACGATGCCCTCTCTAGTGTGGATAACCAGACCGCCACCCACATCCTGAAAAACCTCAAGACCGGCACCCAAAACCAAACGGTTATCTTCATCTCGCATCAAATGGGCGCAGCTGCCCTGTCCGATCGCATCCTTGTGATGGATCAGGGCCGCATTGTGCAGATGGGCACCCATACGCAACTGGTGACCAAGCCAGGGCTCTACCAGGAGCTTTGGGAACAGCACAAACTGGAAGAGGTCCTTCGATAAAACTATGGTGCAGGCTGTCGCTCAATGGGTTAGTTTTCAGGATTTTTTGGCATGGAAGCCGGAAACTCGACGTTACGAGCTGCACGATGGAGTCATTGTTGAAATGCGGCCTAGTGGTCCCTATGAGCAGGTCGTCGGTCTCCTGAACCGCAAACTGAATGTCCTAATTGACCAGCAAGAGCTGGACTACTTCATCCCAATACAGCGATGATTCGGCCCCTGGACTATGAGACCGGCTATAAGCCCGATATTCTGATGCTGGATCAGGCAGCCATTGGGCAAGAACCTTTGTGGGCAAAAGAATCGATCATTTAATATTTTTACATCAATGCCTAGCTCCTGCGTAGGGTTAGACGGCAGCATCACAAGTGCTTCAGAAGCTCGTCGTATTCAGCATGTGTCCAATCCAAAACCAATAGACATGCTCTTTTTCTAAGAATCCTAATGCTCTAGTAATTGAGACTGGCACGAGCCGAATAGATTAGCTGACGCTGACTCACTCGTTTGAATTGAAGGCTTGGATGATATGGATCAGTTTTCCAGAGAGAATAGACTTTGTTGGCTTGCTCCTGTACTGATATTTGCAACTGATTCAACCGTTTACGAAAGTCCTTGGTAGTACTTGACTTCATTGACCAATTGGGAAAACGTCGTCAAGTGGTACAACTGTGTCTGTCCCAATTTCCTGCTGTACCATAGCAGCAAGGTTATCCCACTGGGTATTTGTGGTAGCTTCAAAGCGCGCCTGCCAAGCCCGCTCGTCTTCTAACTCAGCCAGGAGTCGGGTTGCGATCGCATCCTGCTGTTCGTCAGACAGCTTTGAAACTTCTGCAATGGCTTGTTGAAGAAGGTCAGTCATAGGTACAGATAGCTGCCAACCAAAACAATAGTCCATTTGCATTATACCCGAGCAACTATTCTGATTTCCTTAGGATTTCTATGTGAATTTTTATCTGAATTGAAACCTTTGAAGCGTTGTATTAGATACATCGACCGCGTGAATGAGTCCGCATATTCTACTTACTTGAATTCCACCACTTTTTAGGATTATTAAGTGAGAAGATTGTTGAAATGTAGCCGAATTTTCTGACAAATAAAGAGTTGAATATTAACATGGGTTGTTGTGGGCAGTGTTATATCTTTCTCCTAATCAAAACTTTCTGAAGAAGGGCTTGGAACTGTGAAAGCTTCCAACTCTGACTTTTCCAGTATCCGATCTCTAATATCCATGATAGTTTCACCAGTCCGGTCGATCCATCCAATCTACGATGCACTTGAAGACGGCTGCGAGATTGAA
>JBCBJE010000322.1:0-6342 GCA_038523735.1 Cyanobacteria bacterium J06626_18
ACACTGATTGCTGACATCTTCCAGATTCAGGTTGTGCCGATTCTGGATTTTGAGGCTGGTTTAGTCCTTTAATTATGGCGGTGATTTAAACTTCGGATCTGCCGGTTGGTAGGAGCCCAACTCGGTCTGATTTGGAGAGAGGGCTCGATTGATGTTAGACCAACTTTTTCGATTATTGAAGCGATCGCTTAAGGCTGTAAGACCTGTGATTCGCACGGGCAGTTTTGAAGAATTTCTGGAGTCATTGTGTAATGGATCATTACCCCACTGTTGTGATTGGTGCTGGGCCTGCGGGGCTTACAGCCGCCTATGAACTGGCTAAGAAAAATGTTCAGTCAATTACGCTAGAGCAATCAGAGAAAGTTGGGGGCATCGCTCGAACTGAAACCTACAAAGGCTATCGTTTTGACATCGGCGGCCATCGCTTTTTTACCAAGGTCAAGGAGGTAGAGCAGCTCTGGTACGAAGTCTTAGGTGATGAATTTATTAAAGTTCCTCGCCTTTCACGGATCTATTACGATGGCAAGTTTTTCAGCTATCCGCTAGAGCCACTCAATACCTTGGCCAATATTGGTCTGCTGAACAGTTTATTCATCCTAGCGAGCTATCTGAAGGCAAGGTTACGCCCTAATCCGGAGGAAGATAATCTGGAGCAATGGGTTATCAATCGGTTTGGCGAGCGTCTGTACCGGACCTTTTTCAAAACCTACACGGAAAAGGTCTGGGGGATTCCCTGTACGCAAATTCAGGCCGAATGGGCGGCTCAGCGCATCAAGGGACTCTCGCTGAAGAAAGCTGCTACGAATGCCCTCTTTGGCACCAACAACACCAAGACCTTAATTAAAGAGTTTGACTATCCCATCTTTGGTCCTGGAATGATGTGGGAGCGCTTTCAAGAACTACTAGAAAAGCAAGGCTCGCCCGTTGAAATGCAGACAAAAGTGACTCGGGTTCGGCGCTCTGGAAAACGTATCCAAAGTATTGACGTTAACCAAAATGGCGAAGTCCGTTCTATTACGGGTGATCACTTTGTTTCCAGCATGCCTATATCAGCGCTTGTCAAGCAGCTTGATCCACCGGCGCCCGATGATGTTCTAGAGGCCGCTTGTGGTCTTAATTATCGCGATTTTTTGATTGTCTCGCTGATTATTAATCAAGATCATCTATTTCCGGATAACTGGCTTTATATTCATAGTCCTGACTTTAAGGTGGGGCGGATTCAGAACTTCAAAAACTGGAGCCCGGCCATGGTTCCTGAGGCGCATAAAACTTGCCTGGGTATGGAATATTTTTGCAGTCGCGGTGATCAGATATGGGAAATGAACGATGGTGCGTTAATTGAACTAGCGAGTCAGGAGGTAGTGAATCTGGGGTTAGTCGATAGTCTTGATCGGATTGAAGATGGCGTCGTCATTCGACAGCACAAAGCCTATCCAGTCTATGATGCCGAATATCGCCAGCATCTCGACGTGATTCAGCGCTTTTTGAGCACCTTTGAAAATTTGCAAACGGTGGGGCGTAATGGCATGCATCGTTACAACAATCAAGATCATTCCATGCTGACGGGCATATTGGCCGCGAAGAATATTTTGGGTGAACAGCATGACTTATGGACGGTGAATACCGAGCGTTCTTATCACGAGGAGTTTGTTAAGGCCGATCCTAAACCTGCGAAGAAGGAGCTAGAACTGGCAACCCGCTGAGTTTGTGTGTCTCAGTGAGCCGCTATCGGAATGTTTGTCCAGCTCAGAATGTTTGTCCAGTCCGGAATTGACCTATGGGAAAAGTATCGCAACACGATGCTCAAAAGACTACTAACCAGCTTTTCCGTTACTTTTTTGTCGGAGGAACGGCAGCTGTCGTCGACATTTGTGCGTTTGCTTTTTTCTCACAAGTTCTGCTGATAGACTACCGAATTGCTATCGTCTTCGCATTTTCGATTGGGGTTCTAGCCAACTTTTCTTTGTGTAACTGGATCGTTTTTCGAGGTCAGCTGTCGCCGCTTTGGCTAGTCTTTATGAGACACTACTTTTCCAGTATTTCTGGTCTCTTAGCGAATGAAGTTGTCATGATAACGCTGGTCGAATTGTTTCAGTTTGAGCGATTGATTTTGGCTAAGGTCATTGGCACTGGAGTGGCCTTCTTTTTTAACTTCGCTATTAAAAAGATCTACGTCTATAACGACGCTTTCTATAAGCGATCGCGCAAGCCTAAAAAATCCATTAAAACCAAACGGAGAGCATAAATATGATAAATGGTTTTGAAGATATTACAGTTCTGGCTGGGGGGCCAGCGGGGTTAGCTATAGGCTATTATGCCCGCAAGCATAACTTGTCCTTTGCAATTTATGAGGCCAATAATCGTGTCGGTGGCAACTGTATTACCCTCCAGCAGGGTGACTTTCGCTTTGATTCAGGAGCCCATCGCCTCCATGACAAAGACGAGGAAGTCACCGAGGAAGTCAAGCGTCTTCTAGGCGACGAGCTACACCGCGTCAGTGCGCCTAGCCAGATTTTCTTTCGGGGTCAGTACATTGATTTTCCGCTCTCGCCATTGGATTTATTGAAGAAGATTGGGCCGTTTGAATTTTCCCGAGCGGGTTTGTCATTTCTCAATGCGCGTATCAGCAAATCAGAATTGGATGGTAGTTTTGAGAGTTTAGCTCTGTATCGCTATGGTCGCTCCATTGCCGACAAATTTTTGTTGAACTATTCCGAGAAGCTTTGGGGTTTGCCCTGTAGTCAACTGTCGCCCAATATCGCGGGTAAACGCCTGAAAGGTCTGGATTTTCGCACGTTTTTGATTGAAGCCACCCTAGGGAAACTAGCGAAGACACAGCATTTAGATGGTTCCTTCTATTACCCCAAAATGGGCTACGGGCGCGTTGTGGAAAGAATGGAGGAGTTCTGTGGACCCGAGAACATGCGGCTAAATCACCGGATTAATCGCCTTGTGCATGATGGTAAGCGGATTCAGGCGATTGGCGTGGCGGGAAGCGATCGCCCCTTCCGCGTTAGGCAGGTGGTCAGCACACTGCCCCTTTCGCTCTTGATCAGGAGCCTTGACCCGGCCCCGCCTGAAGCTATCCTGCAGCTGGCCAACAGCCTACGCTATCGGCATGTGAGGCTCGTGGCCCTGTTCTTGAATAAGCCAGCGGTAAATGGCAACGCGACGGTCTACTTCCCAGAGAAAGCCTTCCCTTTCACGCGCATCTACGAACCGCGCAACCGCAGTCCTTACATGTCACCAGCGGGCAAAACGTCCCTGGTTGTTGAGATTCCTTGCCACCGGGAAGATGAAATTTGGCAGCTGGAAGAACCCGAACTGGTGGAGGTGATTACGCAAAAACTAGTGGCAATTGACTGGATCAAGGCCGAAGATGTAATCGATTTCTGGTGTGGCCGCCTGAACTTTGCTTATCCCATCCTGGAACTGGGCTTTGAGGACAAAGTGGCCCAGCTGATGGCCTGGTTAGACCGCTTTGACAACCTTCAGCTTTCGGGTCGCAACGGTAAGTTTGCGTACACGCATCTGCACGACATGATGCGGTTTGGTAAAGAAATTGTTGAAGAACAGTTGGCGCTCGTCCCAGCAGCTTAGGGGCAACCAGATTGCCGACGACAACCATACCTTGCCACTCTTTATTGCGGGAATTCTCATGGATAAATCAACCTGTAAATTGGGGCTCATCGGCTGCGGCAGCATCGCTCAGGCCGTGCATTTAAACATCCTGACGCGCCTGCCGGGAGTCGAGCTGGTAGCTCTGGCAGAACCCGACCCGCAGCGGCAAGCCTCCGCCCAGCGACAGGCTCCTTCAGCGGTTGCCTTCGCCGACTATCGCGTTTTGCTGGAGCGTTCTAAGGTCGACGGGGTTGTGATTTGTTTGCCCAGTGCGTTGCATGCTGAAGCGGCGATCGCGGCCCTCGATCACGGCAAGCATGTCTATCTCGAAAAACCCGTTGCTGTCAGCACTGAGGAAGCGGCAGCGGTGGTGACAGCGTGGCAGCAGGCGGGTGTGGTTGGCATGATCGGCTTTAACTATCGCTTTAGTCCGCAGTACATCGCGGCGAAGGCGGCGATTCAGTCGGGCCAATTGGGTGAATTGGTGAGTGCTCGGTCGGTGTTTTCCTATCCGGTGGGGACGGCTCCGGCCTGGAAGCAGAAGCGAGCCAGCGGCGGCGGCATCCTGCTCGATTTGGCCCTGCACGATATTGACCTGGCCCGGTTTCTATTTGATGCCGAGGTGCAGACGGTGGCGGCTGAGGTGCGATCGCACCGCTACGAAGACGATACAGCAGCTCTACAGTTTCAGCTCACCAATGGCGTGATGTTTCAGCTATTCACCTCCATGAGCACCATCGACGAGGCCCGGTGGGAGATTTACGGTCAGAGCGGCAAGCTAATCGCCGATCGCTACCAGGAAACCGCCATTCAAATCATTCCTCCCCAGCGTCCTCTGTCGCGGCGGGCGCAGCTGGGCGTCAGCCTGCAGGCAGCCCTACGGCGTTTGAACTGGCGCAAAATCATTGCCCCCACCCTGGAGCCGTCCTACCAGGGTGCCTTGGCCGCATTTGTTGAGGCTATGCAATTAGGACAGCCCGTGCGTCCCGACTTTACCGATGGCCTGCGGGCGCTAGCAGTCATCGAAGCTGCTGAAACCGCCGCGCGATCAGGCTCGGTGGTGTCGTTGGCGGGTGAGGGGCGATCGCGATCGCCCAACCCTGTCCCCGCTGTCTGAGTAACGGTGGGCAATACCCAGCCTTACACCTTGTCGAATTTCCCCTGAAAATCGTCGGGCACGTCCACCCTACGCGATATCGGACTTTCCCTGAAAACCGTCGGGCAATGCCACCCATCCACCCCCTACCCTCTACCCTCCACTCTTCTACTCATCCACCCTTCCAACCACCATGTCGCAACTGACCCGCCCTGATCAAAAGAACCGCGTCATCGTCATCGGCCTCGACTCTGCTGATCCCGATTTGGTGCAGCTGTGGGCCAAGGAGGGGCGGTTACCTTTCATGCGATCGCTGCTGGACAAGGGATCTTGGGCCCGGCTGATGTCCACTCGCGGGATGTTTTCGGATTCGCCGTGGCCGACGTTTAACACGGGGGTTCCGCCTTCCAAGCATGGGTTCTACAATTTCCAGGCGATTCAGAACGGTACGACTGACATTGTACGGGTCGGTGAGCACTGCAGCCGGTTTCTGCCTTTTTGGTGGCTGCTGCGTGATGCGGGTAAGCGGGTCGCTATTTTCGATGTGCCCAAAACCAAGCCCATTCCTGGAATTGATGGCATTCAGGTCGCCGGTTGGGGCGAGGAGTATCCGCTGATTGAGCAGTCTTCGCTGCCGATTCCACTAGTGCAGGAGCTGACGGCCCGCTTTGGTCGGTATCCGCGCCCGCAGGAGCTATTTGACCCCAGCTACAAACACGAAATCAGCTCCCGTGATACCCTCCTGAGCAATATTGAGCGTAAGCTTAAGGCCATCCAGTTTCTGCAGGGTCAAGACGACTGGGATTTATTTGTCACGGTGTTTGCTGAAGCCCATTCAGTAGGGCATCACTTCTATCATCATCACGATACTCACCATTGGGGCCACGATCCTCACCGAGCACCAGTTTTGGGTCAGGCGCTGCCCAGTACGTACGCTGAGCTGGATGCCGCCCTGAAGGAACTGTTACAGGGACGACTAGCCGATACAACCGTCTTTCTGGTCTCGGTTCACGGCATTACCACCAACTATTCCGGCAGTTACCTGCTGCAGGCGGTGATGGAAGGGCTGGGTTATCAGGTGTCGCCTGAAAGCAGCGGCGATGGAGCTAGCTCTAAAAGTGTCTCCGAGTGGGTGAAAGACACGCTGATTCCCAATTCACTGCGACAGTTCATCAACGATAAATTTGTGCCGCTGTCCCACCACGACGCTATGTTTTCGCTGCAGTTCAACAGCGGTGTCGATTGGCAGCAGACGCGCGCCTTCTTCCTACCCACCGAACATTTTCAAGGATTTATCCGCATCAACCTGCAAGGGCGCGAACCTGAGGGAATTGTGCCCCCCGGGGACTACGATGCCCTCTGTCGCGAAATCTGCCACGAACTGGAGCAGCTGGTTAATTCGGATACGGGCAATCGCGCCGTCAAGCGGGCAGTGCCTATCACCGATATCTATCAGGGCAATAACCTATACGACCTGCCTGATATTGTCGTCCAATGGGCTGAAGATGGCCTGATCCATCACCTCAGCCATCCTAAATTCGGCACGGTCTCGGGTCACGAAGCGATTCGTAAGGCACAGCATTCTGAAGATGGCTTTGTGATTGCTGCGGGTCGCCATATTTGCC
>JBCBJE010000323.1:0-6330 GCA_038523735.1 Cyanobacteria bacterium J06626_18
CTGGTGGGTTCGTCCGATTTCTTAGCTAAGCCCATCACATCCGAGAAGGTTCTAGCTGCCTTGCGGCAGCATCTAACGGTGCCATCATTGCCCGCCTCAGTTCCCAGACCCTCCCCCACTCTCACTCCCACATCGCGCTTAAAGCCCAGACATTCCAATTTATCCCCGGAAACACTGGCTTGGCGTAGAAACTTCATTTAGAGTGCTTGATATCGCAAAGGAATTCCGTATGACTACTGTTTTGTTGGTTGAAGACAGTCTGACCGAGGCCGAGCTGCTGACGCAATACCTGAGACAAGCAGGTTTGGCGGTTGTGAGTGCCAAAGACTGCGATGAAGCGCGTCTGAAGCTGCAGTCTCAGAAGCCCGACCTAGTGCTATTAGATGTCATTCTGCCAGGGCAGAGCGGCTTTGAATTTTGCCGCGAACTCAAAACCAGCACTGGTAGTAAACATATTCCAGTAGTGATTTGCTCAACCAAGGGTACCGAAGCGGATCGCCTCTGGGGTGCCATGTTAGGGGCCGATGCTTATTTATCCAAGCCGGTAGACCCGAAGGAGTTAATGAATACGGTCTTACGGCTGACATCCGTCGGTACTAATATCGCTCCCTAACGCAACGTTCCTTTTCCGGGCCGATAGCCCGCTTGCAATCGTTCCTTAGTGCATTCCCCTTCCTCAAGTCCTATGACCGTTTCCGACTCTGCGATCGCCACGACTCAGTCTACGCTGCTAACGCTGGACTCTTTGGACTTTGAGCTGCCGGCACCGGATACCCGGCAGCGGTTACTCCGGTTTCCTTTGAGTGCCGAGGATAGCGGGCTGCTGCTGCTAGAAGACATTGCCGAGGTGTTCCAGGTCACCGTAACCGATATCCTGCCAGTCCCCGGTGTGCCAGAAGCGGTATTAGGCATCTGCAACTGGCGCGGCGACATGCTCTGGCTGATAGATTTCAACACTTTGATTGGTTACCCGCCGCTCCTGAGTCATTTACCAGGACTGTCCCCAGTCACCGTCTTGGTCATTCAAGCTCAAGACGGCACGGTTGGTTTAGGAATACCGCGCTTTGATGACATTGAACTCCACGACCTGGATCATCTGCAGTCAGTGGCACCGGGATTATTTCCTCCCAAGATGTATCCCTTCATTGCCGGTGTACTCCCCGGTGACCAAGGTGCTGTTTTAGACGTTGCGGCGATTGTGGCGTGTCCCCTCTGGCAGCAGTCACGGGAGGCTTTGCGATGAAGTTCTTCAAACTAGGCGATTCTCCTACTGTTCAATGGATGAAGCAGGTGATTGCAGGCGACGCAGTTGCCTCTGAAACCGTTGCCGAATCACAAGATGCGACTGAGGCGCAAGATGTTGCACCATCCCCCGCCTCGTTGGGGACAACGGATCACTTTCCTTTCGCCGAAGACACAATCCCCTCGGGTCTAGCACCCCTAGCACCAACGCCTAATCAGGGTGAACTTTCTGCCGCCGAGCACACCTACACCCCAGAGACCCATAAGATAACCATGCAAAAACTCAAGAAGTCTGAGCAATCCTTTCTCACTTTCCCGTCGGCACCGTCTTCTAATGCCCCTATGCAGAGCAACGCGGGTGTAAAGCACCCCAATCAGAACGGCAATGGTGCCGCTGAAACCCCATTGGGTAACGCGGATCTGCAGTGGTTGCTCAATCTTTCACAACGATTGCATCAGGCCGATACCCTTGAGGCTTTGCTAGGGTCGGTAGCCACTGAGGTAAGTCAACACTTCCATGTGGATCGGGTGCTCGTTTATCGATTCAACACCGAGACGGCAGGCACCGTTGTCGCCGAATCACTGACAACAGGCTACACTCCGAGCTTGAATGAGACTCTGCCTGCGATCGCCTTTGGCGCCGCATCTGCCGAAGAAGCTCAACAGCAGGTGGTGTCGCTCATTGACGTCGCGCAAGCTGCCTTAAGTCCGCGGCAACAGCAGATCTTGACTCAGTTTCAAACTAAGGCCAGTTTGAGTGTTCCGATTCTCTTAGACAAGGCATGGGGCTTACTAGTGGTGCAGCAATGTGCCCATGCTCAGCACTGGCGCGATAGTGAGCTGACCCTGCTCTACAAAGTCGTGACTGAACTCCGACTGGGTCTGCAATCACTGGAACTGCGCCAAGAAAAGCTCAAGGCAGAACAGTACGAGCGCGCCTTGCCCAGCATCATCAACAAAATCGGCGATGCTGCCTATCTTGAGCATGCCTTTCAAACTGCAGTTCAGGAAGTTCGCGAACTCCTGAATGTAGAACGCGTCGCCATCTATAAGTTTCGCCCCGATTATTTTGGTGATTTTGTGTATGAGTCAGAGTCTGGTGGCTGGCCCTCTCTGGTGGGCAGCGCTTGGGAAGACACCTACATGCAGGAAAATAATGGGGGCCGATTTCAGCGGGGTGAAGCGTACATCGCGGATGACATTGCTCTGGCAGGTCTGAGCGATTGTCACATCGATATCTTGGACTACTTCGGGATCAAATCCTTCGCGGTTGTGGCGATCAAGCAAGGTGAAAAGCTGTGGGGGCTGCTGAGTGCTTTCCAGCACAGTGGGCCACGGCATTGGTTAGGACGCGAAGTTACGCTGCTAGCGGAAGTGGGCCGGAAATTGGGCGCAACGCTCCAAGATGCTGCTTACATGACCCAGCTCCAAGAGCAGTCAGTCCAGATGACACAAATTGCTCGGATCAGCAATGCTGTCACTGAAATCATCCCTGAAATTCGTCAGTCGCAAGATTTAGATGCTGTCTTCCACGCCACCAAGCAATCTGTCCGCCGTCTGCTGAAGTGCGATCGCGTCGCGATTTACCAGTTCCAGCCTGATTGGAGTGTCGAACTCGTGGCCGCGCACAATAAGAAAGGTGCAGACATGTTGGCAGATGTCAAGGTGGGAGCCATTTGGCCCAAGGTTAATCTCAAAACCAGCCAAGGTGGCCCTTATCGCAAGGGTGAAAGCCTGACCGTAACCAATATTCATGCAGCTGGGTTCGCGACTGAGCAAGTCGAAGAATTGGTTGACTTTGAAGTCAGTGCTTTTCTGGTTGCCCCTATCTTTAAGGGCAATGAACTTTGGGGATTACTGGGAGCCTATCAAAACGAGGAGCCCCGCTCTTGGGTCTCTGCCGAAATCACTGCCCTGAAGCAAATTGCGAATCAGGTTGGGGTAGCGATGAAGCAAGTGGATTATCTGGAGCTCTCGTCCGAACAGATATCCCGCGATGCCGAACAAAAGCACCTCATTGACAGAATTGTGGACCGTATTCAGGGCTCCACCGATTTAAATCGCACCTTCACTATCACCTGTCGTGAAATCCGCCGCTTCTTAAAGACCGATCGTACCGCTATCTTCAAGTTTGATATTGAATCTGACTACAAAGACGGCATGACGGTTGCCGAAGATGTTGAGCCCGGTTTTGCCTCCGTGATGTCCGTTTCCATTCGCGATCATTGTTTTGCCGAGAGCTTTGTTGAGGACTACGAAAAAGGCCGCATCTGGCGTGTCTCAGACATTCAGCAGGAAGGACTGGAAGACTGCTTCGTTGAGATTCTCTCTACGTTTCAGGCCCAGGCAAGTCTTGTCGTACCGCTCATGAAGGGCGATAAGCTGTGGGGTTTGTTCTACAATCACCAGTGTCGTGAGCCCCGCGAATGGAAAGACGACAACATTGAATTTGTTAAACGAATTGCTGCTCAGCTCAACACCGCCATTCAGAAAGGTGAGTATATTGAGCAACTCCAACGTCAGTCGGAACAGCTGATCGAAGCAGCTGAACAAGAGCGCCTGATCACCCAAATTGTGGATCGCATCAGCCAGCCTCTGGATCTGCAGAAAGCTTTCAACACCACCACGCGGGAAATCCGCAACTATCTCAAAGCCGACCGAGTCGCTATTTTCCGGTTCATTGAAGACTCTAACTATAGTCAAGGCAAAACCATCGCCGAAGATGTGCGACCGGGCTTCGTCTCTGCCCTTGAGGTGGAGGTTGTTGACCACTGCTTCAGCCGTGGCTTTGCTGAGAAATATCGCAGTGGGCATGTCTCCACCATCAACGATGTTTATGGGTCTGGCATCAAACAGTGCTACATCGATGTGCTGGCCCAGTTCCAGGTGCAGGCAAACCTGGTCGTTCCCCTGATGCGGGGCGATGACCTATGGGGCCTGTTCTGCATCCACCAGTGCGAACACCCCCGTAAATGGCAACCGGGTGAAATTGACTTTACCAAGCGGATTGCTGCCCAGTTGGATATTGCCATCCAGCAGGGTGAGTATGTGCAGCAACTGCGGCAGCAGTCGGCCCAGCTGACGGCAGCGTCGGAGCGCGATAAAGCCGACCGCGAGCAGTTGCAGCGTCAAGTAATTCAGCTACTGTCCGCCGTGCGTCCAGCTCTGGATGGCGACCTCACGGTTCGGGCTCCCGTCACCGAGAGCGAAGTAGGTACGGTCGCGGATGCTTACAACAACACTCTTAGCAGCCTCCAGCAGCTTGTGATTCAAATGCAGAATGCTTCGGGTCAGGTTGCCCAGACTTCGCAAGACAGCGTGTCGGCGGTTTCGGTGCTGACGGACCAAGCCCAAGAGCAGTTCAAAGCGCTGGCGACTGCCTTGGAAGAGATTCAGGTGATGGCACAGACAACGCAAGCGGTGGAGGTCAACGCTCAACAGGTAGAGTCGGCAGTTCAGCAAGCGAACCAAACTGTCCTTACGGGGGATGCTGCCATTGACCGTACTGTCGATGAGATGCAGAAAATTCGCGGTACGGTCGCGGAGACGAACAAACGTCTCAAGCGCTTGGGCGAATCTTCTCAGAAGATTTCCAAAGTGGTGAATTTGATTGGCAACTTTACCACCCAGACTCAGTTGCTAGCTCTGAATGCCTCGATTGAGGCGACCCGGGCAGGCGAGTACGGACGCGGCTTCGCGGTGGTTGCTGATGAGGTGCGATCGCTAGCCCGTCAATCTGCTGAAGCGGCTACCGACATTGAGCAGCTGGTGCAAGAAATTCAGGCCAGCACCTCGGCCGTAGCAACCGCTATGGAAGAGGGGATTCAACGCGTGGCTTCAGGGACTACGGTGGTCAGCGAAGCCCGCCAAAGCTTGAACGACATTGTGGATGCCACCAGCCAGATTAGCCAATTGGTTTCGGGCATCACTCAGGCCACCCAAACCCAAACCGAACAGTGTCAGTCAGTAACTCAAACGGTCCAGGATGTGGCTGCGATCGCCAACCAAACTTCGGAAGATTCCGTGAACATCTCCACCGCCTTCCAAACCCTACTCACCACCGCTCAGGATCTGCAGACTACCAGCCAACAATTCCGCGTGAGTTAGGGAATTCGGAGTTCGGAATTCGGAATACTCTGCGAGAAGAGCAAAGCTCTACGGAATTCGGAAAGGGGGCGTTAGGAGAGAAGGGAACAGGAAATAGGACGTAGAGGGTGGAGAGTGAAGGGTATTGGTGACCTGCCCCCTACCCACTCCCCACTCCCCCACCCTCCTCACTCCCCCACTCCCCCTCTCCCTACCACTCATCTACCCATCCACCCATCCACCCACCCACTCTGCTCCCTCTACCAGCCATGACGACTGACCAGACTATCCGAGCGCAAGGCTATCAATACTTTCAGCAAGAGGCTCCGGAACTGCTGCAAGTCCTGGAGCAAGGGCTACTCACGCTGCAGGAAGACAGCAGTATCAACAAAGTCAATACGTTGATGCGGGCTACCCACACTATCAAGGGGGCAGCCGCCAGCCTCGAACTGGAAACGATCGCCAAAGTCGCTCATTCTCTGGAGGATATCTTCAGGGCACTTTGCCGCCCTGATGTGTTGATTGACGCTGAAGCGGATGCGCTGCTGTTTGAGGGCTTTGAATGTCTCCGGTCAGCTGTGGGGGCTGAACTTACCGAAGCAATCGTCAACGAAGACGAAATTCTGAATCGGACAGCAACCATCTTTGCTCGGCTGCAGGATCATTTAGGCGATTGCTTTGACCAAGACACCCCCCTGCCCACCTCCGCTGAACTAGGCTTTGATGTGACTCAATCCATCTTTGAGGTGGGGGTCATGCAACGGTTAGAGCAGCTGGCGGCGGTCCTCGAAACGGAGCAGCCTGAGGCGATCGCGAACGCACTACGCACCCAGGCTGAAGTTTTTCTGGGATTAGGTGAGTCCCTGAACTTACCTGGGTTTGGAGCCATTGCCCAAGTTGTTGTCGTAGCGTTGGATCAACATCCCGAACAGGCGATCGCGATCGGCCAACTGGCTCTTCAGGACTTTCGGGCTGGACAAGCTGCCGTTTTAGCTGGTGACA
>JBCBJE010000324.1:0-6298 GCA_038523735.1 Cyanobacteria bacterium J06626_18
ACACCCTCAGTCAATACTCATGACACTGCAAGTATCGCTACTGCGACGGTTGATACTGACAGCACAGTGGATATTGTCGAAAAAGCAGCTCATGCAGCAGAACACGCAGATACAACAGAACACGCAGAAAAAACTGCCCATCACATCGATTCGGCTCAAGCAACCTCCAATCGTGAAGCGCCTGCTACAACTGACTCCTCCACAACCAACATAGTCTCTGAAACAGATACTGTCCCTGAAACAGCAGATGCGAACTAGGTAAAACCCCGTATCCTACCGCTAGTTTCTATCAAAGTGTGGTTGTTCACACAATGCCACCAGAATTCCGTGCGCTATCCTTGGATTAGCGAAAGGTAGAAGGCGAAAGGATAGAGGCGCGACAGCGACTAAAAAACTTTTTGACTAAAAGGTTTTCGCGTGTCTGAATGCCTTGACAGTACTTACGCTAGCTGTAGCTGTGGCGAGATTTGTCTTGAGCAAAGCATCCTACACAGGGGCAGTTAGCGAAAAGGGCTTTCGTAGACAGGTTTGTAATCTCACCTTGGAAGTGCATATGACTCTGTTTTCTTCGGCAACGGTGCGCAATGGCTCTGAAGACGCTGAAATTTGGGCAAGTCTCAGAGATGCGATCGCCAACAGTTCTGGTTTTCAAGGCTGGAAACAGCAGCAAGACGAACATACTCTGGATACCCAGCCCCTTGATCAGCTAGTACGTCGTTATCTACGAGAAACGCTAGAGACACTGGCGTATTAATTCGTAGGTAAGAGAAAAGGGTTAAGGAGGAAAGGGACAAGGTTGTCAACGAGCTTTTACTTCTCCCTTTCTGTTCATTTGAACTCTGCTAGCTTACTCAAGCTATCATCCAAAGCTTTTAGAGATTCATGGTTTCAGTTCCTGAAACTGTAGCGAGGGAAAAGCGCTCACTTTCCATACTGGAGACATCCTGCATTGGGGAGTGAGCCTCATGAGACTCTACTATCAGATTTTTATAAACTATGTCGCTTGGCTGGTTGGAGCCGTTAGTCTCGCCGCTCTAGTTAGCTGCGGCAGTGCCCCGCTAGACACAGCTGAAAGCGCTGGGGAAAGTTTACTATCGCCTTCAGCCGACAGTGTCGCCGTTCCGGCGGACGCAACAGGTGAACAGGATACATCGACGTCAGCCGCAGGAACTCAGCCTCGCCCTCAGCTGATCAAGAATGCTTCTTTGGAAGTTGAGTTGCCAGACGTTAACGCTGCACTTCAATCGATTTCCACCATTCTGCAGCAGCACCAAGGCGATCTACTGAAATTATCTGATCAAGAGAGTAACTCTAACGCGCCGCGCCAGATTTTAGTGAAAGTACGCGTCCCGCAGAGCAATTTGGAGCCAGTTCTTCAAGCGTTACAAGCGTTGGGAACCGTTCAAGCACAGTCAATTACAGCTGAGGATGTATCGACTCAGCTCGTCGATCTACAGGCTCGGCTACGGAATCTTCGCAAGTCAGAAGAAGTACTTCTAGGCATCATGGAACGATCAGGCGCGATCGCCGATGTCTTAGAAGTAACACGGGAATTAAACACGGTGAGAGAATCGATTGAGCGAGCCGATGCTCACCTGAAGAACTTGCAGAATCAAGTCGCCTATTCCACGATTTCGCTAACTTTGACCAGCACCACCCAACCGACACCAACCACCTCACCTATTGGAGAAACCCTGAGCACAACTTGGCAGGCTGCTAGCGCATCAGTGCGAGAAGTCAGTGTCGGACTGCTGCAAATCCTTATGTGGTTGCTAGTATTCAGCCCTTACATCGGAATTCTGCTGCTAATTGGCTGGGTCGGACGACGGTACCTACAGCGCCAACGCACCTCATAGCTAACCCCTACCCATAGTTGCCAGTTTCCGACTGGAAACCCTAAAGGAAACCTCTAGCTTCCGTATCAGGATTTCACTAAGTCGGGGAAAGCCCTCAATACTCTAATAATTGAGGACGCTCACACTGCTGACTCAGCACCAAACGACCATCGGCTAATTCGAAAATCCCTTCGGGTTCCTGAAGTGTTTGCGTAGAGGAGTTGTCAGGAATCGCTCGTACCGCACCTGTTGCATAGGTTGAAGTCGTGTCACCCTCCGGCTGCTGGGGCAATCCTTCACTCCCGGTAATGACAAAAGATCCCTGCTTATCCTCACTGCGGGCAATGCAGCTTCCAGCAGTGAGGGTTTCGGTGTCAACCAAGTCGACAGACAACTCACTAAGACCGCTCTCGATGAAGCTAACGTCAGGAATACTGATATCGCCTGATTTGATGCTTCCGGTAGCGTTTACATCAACTCGGTTATTGCCGTCTAGAGCCTCCAGCTCTTCTAGAGTTGTCAGTTGAGTTGAGGGCTGAAAGTTTTCGCCTAAGAAGATAGGCGTATTCAAGGTAACGTCGCCACCTTGGCCATCAGCCGAAAAAGCTAAGATATCGCTGTCATTGAAGGCAAGTATCGTATCGGCAGTCAGGGTAATATCGCCCCCTTGCCCTTCACCCGAGTCGACATCGGTACGAATATCGCTATCGCCGGATAGGACAATGCTTTCAGCCTGAATATCGACGCGGCCTCCTGAGGTAGTTCTAGAGACCGTTTGAATATCACCATTAATGACGGTTAGTTCGCCAGCTAGATCGATAGCGATATCGCCTGCGGTCGCGTTGGCTCCTGGATCGATAGCACGGTTAGATGCCAGTATGCCGGCTTCATCGATAAGATCAAAGGTGTCAGCCGTTACACGGATATCGCCACTGCTGCCGTTACCTGATTCATTAACAGAACTAAAAACGCCACCAATGAATTCAGGGAATAGGGGATTCGTGCCCTCAATACGAGCAGCTTCCGTAATATTCAAGGTGATGTCGCCTGCATCGCCATTGCCAGAGGTTGCCGTCAACAACTGAGCCCCCTCCAAGACCTCTAGATTACCGGCGTTAATCGCGAGATTGCCGGAACGGCCTTCGGCATTAGAAGTCAGAATACTGCCAGTTCCACTTGCAAACCCATCCGGGGCGGTTCCCTCGAAACGAGCGGTCTCGGTGATGTTCAGGACAATATCACCAGCCGTGCCCGATGCTCCGCTCAAAACCGAAGTGTCCAAGAAACCTCCGTTAGTGGCTGATAAATTGTCAGCCGTGATAGTGATATTTCCACCGTCGCCTGAAGCCATCGGTTGAACGTTGCTCAGAATTGTGCTGTAGGAGACCTCTACTTCATCGGATGTACTCCCGTCTATAAAAACAGCCGCAGCCATAACGGTGATGTCGCCCGCATTTCCCTCTCCTATAAGAGATGAGCTTAGTCGGCTACCCCCAAGAATTTCTATAGTGTTCGCTGTAACCTGCAGATCGCCGCTGTCTCCATTTACTGCATTGGTCGCAATCCTACTGACATTATCAAGGCTGACGGTTTCAGTAATGTCTAGAGTGATGCTTCCAGCATTGCCAATGCCCAGCGTTGAAGTTCTGATGTTGGCTTCATCCTCTAGCTTGAGCCCTGCGGCAACAATACGAATGTTGCCAGAGGCGTTTCCATCTGTAGTTGTGCTGATAAAACTCGGAGAGATATCAAATACCCCATCGCCATTAGTATCAACTAGAGTAGACCCACTCATACTCAGCGTTCCTAATAGCTCGATCGCAATATCCCCCCCTCTGCCAGCAGTCGCTGGGACCTCAATGGCGTCAATACTGACTGGATCACCCACAGCGATAAAAGCACCGTCGAGCAACTCTAAATTATTAGCTGTGATACGAATATCGGGTATTGCGTTGGCTTCCGGCGCATCGGTAAGGCTTGTAGTAATAATGGCTGTATCTCCTCTGAGCAGAATGTCATCAGCCTCAACTGTAACGATGCCGTTATCAGCATTCTCATCACCTGAAGAGCTAATTACGGCTCTCGCTGACTGATTGTTACCGCGATCAATAATTACCAGGTCAGTTGCTTTCAGGAAAACGTCGCCTGCCGGGTTGCCTGCAACGGTGGAGGAATTCAAGCCAGTAAAACCATTCTCAGCAGCAATCTCTAAGGTATTATCAGCAATCAGAGTGATGTCACCCAGCCCCGTGACAATACCACTATCCGTTATTAATATGTCTTGGCCTTGAATCAGCAGGTTGTCACTATTCAATCCGCCGATATTGCCCTGAATATCTAGTTGATTTGCTGTGAGTCTCAGATCTCCTGTAACGATCAGACGACTGAGATTATTAATGCCATTATCAGCTGGCGCAAAGCCACCCATACGAAACAGTTCAGCTGTTATTTCGAGATTCTCTGCTGCCAGAAGAATGATCCCAATCGCACTGTTGTCCTCTTCGCCAGTAGGCTCTGTGAGAATTTCACTTCCCTCTAGCAGAACCGTGTTCGCGACATCAATTGTGACGTCGCCTGCATCGCTACTATCAAAACCGCTAGAGCGAATAGTGACGGAGCCAGGGTTTGTTTGACTATCATTGTTCGCTATTGTCAGGTCCGTAGCTGCGATCAAGATGTTGCCAGCAGCTCCTTCTGCATCCTCGGCAAAGTTAAGTAACGTCATGCGGTTGCTCTGGGTTGCCCGCATCGCGATCGTGTTATCCGCGATGAGGATGATGTCACCTAATTCACTTTGCCCTTGCATCGTAATGAAGCTATCAACTATATCGATGTCGCTTCCTTGAATTAGCAGGTCGCCGTTGGAGTTACCAGAACCCACTATGCTATTGGCGATCGCAACCCCCTCAACCCCTACCAGCGTCAAATCATCTCCTGTAAAGATATTGCCTTGAATATCCAGTTGGTTCGCTGCCAGCGCCAGGCTCTCTCCGTTTCCTGGAAATAGCACACCTTGATTAGTGATATCACCCGACGCATCCGTTAAGTATTCCGTGAAAACGACACCTGGAGCGACTGTCAGCAGAGTACTCTGCTCTGGTTGGGTAGCACTAAAAACCTGATTCCCTATGGGGATAGCCTCTGCTGTCGTGGCATAAAAGGAACCGTTAACATCCAGTGCCACATTCTCGCCGAACACGATGCCGTTGGGGTTCAGCAAAAACAAATCAGCGGGGCCGTCCACTCCCAACGTGCCGAAGATATTAGAGGAGTTTACCCCCGTGACGCGGCTCAAGATGGACTCTATGCCCGCTGGGTTAGCGAAGTAAACTCGCTGTCCCTCATTCACGTTGAAGTCCAGAAAGCTATGGAAGAGGTTGCTGCCGCGTTGAGCCCCACCTTCAATTAGGTCAGCAGGTGCTCCCTGGACCTCGGTGTCGGCGGTTACTGTCGACATTTCGTTGCCCAATGTAGTGTCCGGGGTAACTTGCGCCCAAGCCGGAGCAGTCATCGAGAACACTGCTGTGAAGAACAGCACCGTCGGTCGGCTAGGACAGACAAAAGTAAACATAGGGTCAATAGGTACTGGCGGCATATAAAGAGGATCAATCATAACTATTCAAGCCAGCTTAACTTCAACTGGCAATTTTCAGGGACTAAGGATATTGGCCCAGCCTCAATCCCTTGGTCACCCGTCAATGTCATGGCACGACAGGTCCCTTCGCCCCTTGCTGTCGAGTTTCGCCAGAATTACTAGATTGACTATCACTACAGCGCACTAGGCGGTTACTAGCTCTTGATTCCTGAATACTGCCACGCCTATGCACACCTTTCATCATCAGATGACAGGCTGCACAATGTTCACGACCCATCTCTAAAGCGCCACCCCAATACTCGGGCGTATGCTCCATAGCGATACCCAGCAGCATCAACGCCCATGGATGCACGAGCCTGAAATCATGATGATGAGCCTGACGCAGCATCGCGGCATCCACCAACAAGCGGGAGTCGGGATAATCATCCTGCCAATAAAAACGACCATGCTGGATAACCAGATGAGTGCTTCCCTCTCAGCTTGAGAAGATCGATGAGGGGACGATCGCGGCAATTGGTACAACATCCGCTTTACTTCTTGGGGCAGCACAGCAAGATACTTCACCACATGCTCGCTGAGCATCGCAACGCTTCAGCGACCTAAACTCGCTTCCTCATTCGCGATGTAGAGAAGATTCTCCGGCACGCATGTGCCGGAGTCACGAGCATTTCTTTTAGCTAGTCGCACTTAGTTTTACGATCAAAATCAACCTCGTCTTCATGTAGGAATTCTTCCAAATATCGCCTTTATACCTATCAACGAAAAGCACAGATATACGGAGTGACACTTTAGGCACATGCACACGATAGACAACTAAGTACTGATATTTCCTAGAAACACAGATGAACTTATATTTAACAACCAAAAG
>JBCBJE010000325.1:0-6286 GCA_038523735.1 Cyanobacteria bacterium J06626_18
CCTCTAACAACCAAGGGCCGCGCCGCCGAAGGGGCGCTCCTCAAACTAAGGAAAAGCCTAGGATTCGGCCCTCGGCTCCGGTTAAGTCAAATCCTTTATAAGGTAGTAATCAAGGAGTCAGGCATGTGTCTGGCTCCTTTTACATTGAGCTCCTGAAAACTTGTTTCAAGACATCCCAGCGGGAACAGTTCCAGTAGTCAATGTGGGAAACGATTTGGCCGGCATCATTGATACGATAATCGGTCCAACCAGAGATACTCATAGCAGGTTTCCAGGGAAGCGGTGTCACCCAACTGAGGGTCCAGCGCGTTTGAAATCCATCGGGCGAGTGCGTTTCTAGAGCATGAAGTTCTAAGTTAGGGGTTTGAAACCAGCGATCAATGAACCCGATCATCGTGCGATAGCGATCAACGCCGTGAAAGCGATTCAACGGATCTTGAAAGAAGACGTTTTCAGCGTAGAGGTCGTAGCTCTGATGGTGAGGAAAGGTGGCATAGTCTTGGCGAATGCGATCGCAGATCTCAGCAAGCTCCATCACTTTACCTCCGGCCACAGTCGCTCTAGCTGCCGACGCCAGGCTTCCAAAACCTGCTCTTGTGATTCTCCACCACTCATGTCGCCCATGATGCCCTCGCTGTAGAAACGGTTGAGCGTCTGCATGGTTTCTGCCAATGACTGACCCTGCTGCTTGGCAGCCTGAATAATCTGACGAATCTGTTGTTCCACCAAACTATTGAAGAAAGGATCAACGCCATCCTGTTTCATCGCCAGTAGGCGATTAATCACTGCCTCAAAGCGCGTTTCCGTTAATGTCGCCAGTTCGTACTGAAAGACGCCCCACAGCAAATTTTGGTGCAGAGCGTAGCGAGTTTCCTGCGTCAGGTCAAAATTGGCCTCTAGGATCTGTGCCAGAAAAGACGCAACGGCTTGAACAGGTACGATCGGGACTAGTAACCTCAGCCAGCTTTGATCTTCTGAGAGCAGAACCAAAAGGCGAAACTCGGTGGTTTCCACCTGCCAAGCATCCGGGGCGTTAATTTGAACCTGCTCCCCAAACCGATCTGCTAGATGCGATGTGATAGTACTGATTTCCATACCTTCACCATATCAGTCACGGTGACTCGATAGCCGTCGATTGGTCTGAATTACAGACAGCGGGCTGAAATCAAGAAGTTTCAGCAAAAAACAGAACCTTGCCCTGATTGGATGAGGGTTGTTTGAATACGCTCAAAGGTATTCCTTAAGCGCACTTGCAACGTCTCCTGAGCCCAGTTGCAAGGGAAGTCGCAAGGTCTTACAACAGCGATACATCAATCCCTCGCGCTGCAGGGAGATTGGCTTGCACCTCTTCTTTCTGCCCTGCGAACAAAACATTCAGGGTCAGATCACTCATACCCCATACATCAAAAAACTGTTCAGACAAGACCCGGCCCGCCTCAGTCATGTCCCCCTCTTCGCTCAAGAGGCCTCCTTCTAGTACCCTGCCACCATCCGTCTCCAAATCGAGGCGTAGCCCTTCACCTCCCTGCTGGCGGATAAATAAACGTCCATAAGCCAGTACCTGTCCGGCTCTGCTGGTGATGGTGCAACGCATGGCGGTATTTGCTCCAAGCAAATCACTGAGGGTGTCATCGTATCAGACTTGGACCTAATTGGTTTCAGCTACCTAGCGATGCCCCGAATGCTTATCTCTAGACTCATTGCGATCGCAGTCCATGATCAGTCGCGAAACCTACCAGTAGCCTATACGATGGGGCTAGCTGCTAGGGACTGGAACTTGGAGAATAGCTATGACAGGGACGGCAGATACCGATACGCTCGTTTTCATTTGCGGTTCAGCGCTGCGGGGACAGCCCGACCACGGCAACTTGCAGGATGCCAAGTTTATCCGCGAAGCAAAGACGGCTCCTCGCTATCGTCTGCACTCGGTACAGGATGGCTGGCACCCTGGCATCTATAAAGTTGAGACCGATGGTATTGCTATCCCTGGCGAACTGTATGCTCTGACGGCTGAGCAATACGAGCATTTAGTCTCCACCGAACCCCCCCATATGTATCCAGCTGACGTCACCCTGGAAAGCGGCAAAACCGCGATCGCCATGCTCTATCCCCAAGCCCTCATCGACGAACATAACTGGCCCGACATTTCTCACCTCGGAGGCTGGGCCGCTTACAAAGCCTCTCGGGAAGGTTGATGGTTAATCTTCCCTTCCTCACTCAACCACCAATCGCGCCAGACTCGTCCCTGGGTAATAAACCCCTAAAATCTGGTCATATTGATAACCTTGCAGTGCGTAGTCTTTGGCGCCATGCTGGCTCATACCTTTGCCGCCGTGGGCTTCTTGCACAATCTGGTCTGATGCGGCGTACAGTGACTCGACGATGCCGCCCTCGTAGCTGATGAACTCGCCTGCCGTTTCGGCAACGGCCCTTTGCGTATTCGTCGTCTCCATGGCGATGCCTTTGTAAGCTTGGAATCGCTGGGTATTGTCAAGATCGAAGTAATCGCTGGCGGGAATGACGTGGTGAGTCAGGGCGTAGGACCGGGCTGCTACTGCCTGTGCCTTGAGGGATTCCAGCGGCCAGTGATGGTACATCTCACTGCCTACGACGCTGGAGAGATACTGTCCTAGCATGACAAAATTGACGGCTAACAATTCGCCACCATCGTTGAATAGTAAAACGCGGCCCTGGTACCAGCTATCGTTTACAAAAACATAGCCGCCTTGTTCAGCCTCCAACCACACAGCTCCAGAAAGCTGACAACCGCTGAAATCAATACCTTGAGACGTAGGTGTCGCTGTCAAGCTGGATTGAGGTGGAATATCGCAATGGGCCGAGCCATCCGTATTAATAACCCATCCTAAGGTATCGGTCCCAACGGCCAGAGTCGGCACATCGCGAGCGATCGCTACCCGCATTTCCAGCACATTATCAATGACATTCTGGTCCACTGGAACAGCCGCTGCGGGGGCCGGTGGGGGCGCAGCTTCAGGAACAGAAGTGGCTTCTGGAGGAGTCACTTGCTCTTGTGCAGTGGCAGCAGACGCTTCGACACCAGACGCCTCTTCACTAGCTAGATTGGCTGGGGCTGGGGCTGCGCTATTGCCAGTAGAGGTGTCTGCAGCTGCATTACTGTTGACCACCTCGCCAGAGTTAGAATCTTCGGTTGAAACAGCTGTACCGTCTGCGGCTTGTTGTCGAGTCCGCTGAACGCGATACAAATCAACCACCGACTGCCGCACGATGCCTGTGCTCATCCACAAGTTTTCTTGCAGGGGCTCCAACTGTGCTGAGCTGTTAATTCCAGGTAGCGGCATGAACCGCAAAAACAGTGCCCCTGAGAGAAGAGCACCGCTAGCAAAGGTCATGCGAGAGCGTAGTTTTGGCTCCGCTCGACGGCATAGGCTCTGAATTCGCTGCCATTCCTGCTGAAACTGCAACGCCATTACAACTGTCAGAATTGATAGATTTACACGCACCAACACCCTTTACCTGGCATACTTTAGCTGCTTTTTTGGCTTCTGACTACTTTTTGGTCTTTTGAGACAGCAAACGCAGGCCCAGTGTCATTGGCATATCAAGGTGAATAACTAAGGACGGAAACGGCGACGGCACGGTTCCAGGCTGCAGTGGCACAAATCGTTCAGTAAACCGCGATCGCGTTTCTTCATCTTGCAGAACATCATCAACCTGATGTCCCCAGGCATCAATAGCGCTCCACTGACTGGAAGAGAACGGTTGCATAGGAACCAAATTCGGCAAGAGGCTTGAGGCGCTGAAAACTTTGGGTAGGATTACTAGGCATCCTAGTGCGGTTAGACCGCGAACCCAAACCCCTGCTGGATCTTAGTATTGTGCCTGTGCTGTCGTCTAATGGTAAAGCTCCCCGGAATCGGACATTGACCTTAACCGAGGCAGAAAAGCAACATTACCATCAACGCTTACAAACCCTTGCTCAGCCCACGAATTTAGCGACCGTTCTCGATACGACTCTGCATCAAGATTGTCTAACAGCACTCTCCCTGCTGCCTGCGAGTACTGTCGATCTGATCATTGTCGATCCTCCTTACAATCGCCGCAAAGCTTTTAACGGTAATACGTTTAATCCGCGATCGCCCGCTGCATACCAAACCTGGGTGGAATCCTGGCTGGTTCCTCTTAAATATCTACTCAAGCCCACCGCCTCACTCTACGTCTGTGCCGATTGGGAGTCGTCAACAGCCCTGTACCCGTTGCTGGCTAAACACTTCAATGTCCGGAATCGCATCACCTGGGAGCGCGAGAAAGGACGTGGGGCCAAAGCCAACTGGAAAAACGCTGCTGAAGACATTTGGTTTTGCACGGTTTCGAACACGTATACCTTCAATGTGGAAGCTGTAAAGCTGAAACGGCGGGTAATTGCGCCCTATCGCGATCGCAACGGCAGTCCTAAAGACTGGCAAGACACCCGCAAAGGGCGCTTTCGCCTGACCCATCCCTCGAATTTATGGACCGATATCTCCGTTCCCTTCTGGTCTATGCCCGAGAATACCGATCACCCCACGCAAAAACCTGAAAAGCTGATCGCCAAGCTCGTCCTTGCCAGCAGTCACCCTGGCGATGTCGTGTTTGATCCTTTTCTTGGATCGGGGACAACCTCAGTAGTCGCCAAAAAGCTCGATCGCCATTACTTCGGCGTCGAAATCAACTTGGACTATTGCTGTTTAGCAGAAAAACGACTCGACATGGCGGAGCACAATCAACGCATTCAGGGCTACGCTGAAGGTTGCTTCTGGGAACGTAATTCAACCCCTTTGAGAGACAAGTAAATCAAACTTGAGCCTGCCTTTTCTGGTGCTATCGTAAATGCATGACGACAACTATCCAGCTACCTGAAGACGACCGTCTCGCCCGCATTGAGCGCAAGCTCGATACGCTCTCTGATGGCGTTGAGAACCTCTCCAATGACGTCGAAAGTCTTTCCAATGACGTCGAGAGTCTCTCCAACGAAGTTGAGAGCTTCAACAATAAATTTGGTAACTACCAGCAGGCAACCCAGTGGGTAGTACAGTTGGCCTTCACCCTGATCGCATCGGCTACACTCACCGTCATCATCATCTCAGTCTTGAAATAGCTGTCGAGTCATAGATACCTAACTTTTCTGAGAAGGAAAAGCATTTGATCTGTAGTAAGTCATCGGGAAAGTTTCTAATGCTCGTCGAGTTAGCCGAGGAGCGCGATCAAGCTCGGCAGCAAGCTGAAGTAGAGTGACAGAGATCTGAAGTAGAGCAGCAGAAGGCTGAGCGCTCAGCATCTCGCCTGCGAGAATTAGGCATTGACCCAGACTCGATTTGATTTGTGCAACCATCAACCTCCTTTAAAGCGGTTTCTCCCTTGGATCGTCGGCCTTGGTTTCGGACACTGTTTCAGCTACGGGGCTCGGTCATTCCAGCTGTACTGCCCAGAACATTGCTCTGTGCAGGCTTTGGTCTACTCATTTCCGCTCTGTACACCTTCGGAGTTCCCGTCGCTATCAGTACATTGGGTAGCCTGGTTCCCAGTATTGTATTGGGCTTGTTGCTCGTTTTTCGCACAAACACTGCCTATGAGCGCTTCTGGGAAGGTCGTAAGCAGTGGGGTGCGCTGGTAAACACCAGCCGCAACCTCGCCCGTCAAATCTGGGTGGCGATTCAAGAAACGGAGGAAAAAGACCGCTCGACTAAAATCCGTCACCTCCGATTGATTGTGGCGTTTGCGATCGCGATGAAGCTGCATCTAAGAGGGGAATCGCTCGATGCCGAATTGGCTGAGGTCGTTACGCCAGCACAATTCACCAAGCTGCAGGGTATGCACAATCCGCCCTTGGAGGTGGCTTTCTGGTTAGCTGATTATCTCCAAACCCGTTGTGATCGCGGCCAGCTTAACGCTTATCAGCTCGCGGCAATGCTGTCATTGGTGGATCGCATGGTGGATACCCTGGGCAGCTGTGAACGCATCCTCAAAACCCCTATCCCGCTGGCTTACAGCATTCACCTAAAGCAATTGCTATTGCTCTACTGCCTTGCCCTTCCTTTCCAGATGGTAGATACCCTCCACGGGTGGACAGCCTTAATGACGGGGCTCATCAGCTTTGCGGTCTTTGGTATTGAAGCGATCGGGATTGAAATTGAAAATCCCTTTGGCCATGATCCAAACGATCTACCATCTGGAAAGGAAGGGCAAGGCAGTAGAGCAATAGCAATTGCTTTAGGTGAATGCTGTAAGCCAGCGGGATAGGGGTTTTGAGGATGCGTTCACAGCTGCC
>JBCBJE010000326.1:0-6278 GCA_038523735.1 Cyanobacteria bacterium J06626_18
AGGCCATAACTAGACTTAGGGTATGTAAACCTAGTCATGGCTTTACTTTAGAAGATTCTGGCAAAGAATTTTGTCATCGCGGCAGCGGCAACTGCAGCGGCGCTAGAAGTAAATCACCACCCGTAAATATCACGATTGTCATAGCGAGTGGAGCGGAGCAGAATCGAGATACCTCAGTTATGACAAGGGCTTGAGATTCCTCCCTTCAGTCGATATGACATTTTCATAACACTTTGGGCAACGTACTTACGAATGCGATTGCCTTGCTAACACGCGTTGAACTAAGCGCCAAAGCCGCCATCAATCGTATGCTGGGCGCCAGTAACGATCGCCGCCTCAGGCCCTACCAGGTAAGCTACCAACCCAGCAACCTCTTCTGGCTGAGCATGCCGCTTGATAGCCATGAAAGAGTGCATCATGTCTTTCATCGGCCCATCTTCGGGATTAAGGTCAGTATTGACAGGCCCCGGTTGAACGCTGTTAACGGTGATGCCACGATCGCCAAAATCCCGCGCCAGTCCTCGTACCATGCCCTGTACCGCTGACTTTGTCAGAGCGTAGGCAGCGCCGCCAGGAAACGGCATGCGATCGCCGTTAACTGAGCCAATGATAACAATGCGCCCACCGTCAGCCATTTGGCGGGCTGCATCAACCGCTGCATGATACGGCCCGCGGACGTTGATATCAATCATGCGATCCACATCGGCTGGATCAATTTCGAGGGGGTTACCCAATGCCGCGATGCCAGCATTCACCACCAAAATATCTAGGGAGCCTTGATCAGCGATGACTTTACCCACTGCCACGCGATCGGCGCTGTCGGCCTGTAGCGTCGTGGTCCTTGTTTTAGCCGCCAGCGTTTGAGCCGCTTCCGCCGAGCCGCCATAGGTAAACGTCGTGGCAGCACCATCGGCTACTAACCGTTCGACAATCGCAGCCCCAATGCCACGACTACCACCGAGAACAAGCGCTTTTTTGCCAGTAAGATTTGCCATGCTTCAGACCTTCGCATTTCCATATCGAGTACTATAAAAATACGGTAACCGATAATTCGAGAATAAGCTAGTGACCACTAAAAAAGCATCCAATCGCGGTCGTCCCAGAGGATTTGATTTGGATGCTGCGATCGCGATCGCGATGGATCTCTTTCACCAGCGGGGCTATGATGGCGTGGGTGTGGCCGAGCTGAGCAAAACAATCGGCATTACCGCACCCAGCCTTTACGCTGCTTTTGGCAGTAAGCGGGAGCTGTTTGAGCAGGTGCTGCAACGCTATGCCCAGCAGGAGGGCTGCTGGATGCCCGCGATCTTCATGACCGAAGAACCGCTAGAAACTGTTATTCATACGCTATTCATCAGCGCAGCAGAAGTTTACACCCGTGACCCTGAACATCTAGGCTGTTTGATTATTGACGGTACCCGTAACTGTGGTGACCCGCAGGCTCAAGCCTTAACGGCTGGGTTTCGGCAGGCGAGTCGGCAGGCGATTGGCGATCGCATCCAGTCTGGGGCTACTCATCTCAAAACCGCTCAGGTGGAAGCTTTAGCAAACTATGTCATCACGGTTCTCGTGGGACTTTCGGGCAGTGCTCGCGATGGCATGACGCCCGCCGCCCTACACACGACCGCTGAAATTGCAGCCGCTGGATTTGCCCAGCAACTGCAGCAGTATAGCCATGAGCGTAATTCAGTCTGAGTCGATCAGTAGCCCATAAAACCCTGTACGTCACTCAGAGCCGAGGCGCTCTCAAGGTTTTTAATGACGCTAAAACTGCCATCCGTTTCAAGAACAACCGCATCCACTTTGGCGATATCACCCATTCCCTGACTCCGCACAGCCGCTAAAACCTCACCTTCAGCCACCCGTTCATGCTTGAGAGCTTTTTGTCGGAACTGGCCTTTGTACAACAGCAGCGTTGGTTCAGCCTTAATCAGCGATTGCACGATATCAGAGCGGGTCGCGACCCAGGTAAGGATGAATTGATATAGCACCAACAGTCCGAATCCCAAGCTAGCCTGAACCAGTGACGTATCCTTTGACAACAACATCGCAGCCAATATGGAGCCAAAGGCGATGGTCACCACAAAGTCAAAAGAATTCCATTTTGAAAGGGTTCTTTTGCCAGAAATGCGTAGCAGAAAAATAATGACAAGGTAACCCAAACTCCCTGCCATAAACTTGTGAGCTAAAGAAGACCAGCTATTGAACATCGGTTTAACCTCATGAATTTCATGACTCACGTAGAGTAAAAGAATCCTTTCGACCAAGCCTGATTAGTAACCAAGCAATGCCAGCTACCCAAGTCACCATAATCAGAGCAATAAAGCGCTCGTAAGCGCCATCCCAGCTTGTTGGAATCAAGCAAAAAACGGGGCTAGTAGGGTCCAAAGAATCATGATCCAGAGGGTGAAGCGATACCAGCCGAGACTGATTTTGCGTAACCCAGGGGCTACCAAAAACGTTAGCAGCGCAAACGTGACACCCAATATACAAACTAAATAGAGATGGATAGTTGAACCGACGCTGTCTTGATTGGCGTATTCGTTGTACTCGGCGATAAAGAAAACATCAACTCTTAATAGCCCCAGCAAAACAGTCCCCAGCTTCTATCGAAAGCCGCCCAGCTGCCAACTGTAGAGTGCGATCGCGCAGGCGATTAATCCAGCAGCAAAGAAGTCTAAGCCCATGTCCTGAATCCAAGCGAATTTCTCAATCGCCAAGGCGCTAATTGTTTCACGAATGAGGTTATGCTCATCGACCACGACGGCACCAATAAGATTGGTCGCCACTACAGCGATGCAACCGATAAGCCCGATAAGTCCACACACGCGCGAAAGCTTTGATTTTATCAATTCACTCTTCTCCAAACCGGTGCTGCGGCCTCACCCTGAGCACTGACCTCTAAAAATTTACGGGACAGCGATATATTCGCGTGCTATGGACGAGTCGGGTAGAGGCTCTAGCTCATTTTGATAGACCAATGCCTGATGAATCAGCGCTGCTACACCGCCTCGGGTAATGGGTTCGTTGGGGTTCAGAACAGTGCGATCCGGGTAATTTACGATGAGACCTGTCTGCGTAGCCGCAGCGATTTCATCCACAGCGTAGTCAGGAATTTGGTCCGCATCGGCGTAATACTCACTCAGATCGATCCCAACCGTAGCGCCAGTGTCCGGATTAGTGCCATTTACCTGCGCCGCCGGAGGAATCGGATTAGTAACTGTAGTTGCCTGAACGGGGGGTGCGAATACCTGCATCAGCGCCGTGGATGCCATTGGGAAGGTCAGACGGTTAGGCGCTTTGCGACGTTGCTGGTTTGCCTGAGCGGGCTGAACCGGCTGGACAGTTTCTGCCGCTGCCGGTACTGCCGCAACCGGGGCAGCAGCTTCTTCCTTGATCCCTAAACCTTCTACCAAAGCTACGATCGCATCAGCGCGACTAATCTCAGTTTGGGGTTCAAACTCATTCGGGTCCGGTGTCCCCATAAAGCCAGTTTCATAAGCTTCGGCGATCGCCGCGTTGGCCCAGTAATTTTCGGGTACATCCTCAAAGGTGCTGGCTTGAGGGAACGATCGCACCGATTTAGCCTCGAATGCCTGACGAATGACGGCAGCGTACTCATCGCGATCCATTGCCTGCTCGGGACGGTAGGTGCCATCGGGATAACCCGTCAGGATGTCGGCCTCACTCAATTCTTGAATGAAAGGCTGAGCCCAATAGTCCGGAGTCACATCTGAATAGGTAGTCTGGGCATGGGCTGAGAGTAGGAATACGCCAGGGATGAGGGCGATCGCGCCAACACCGCCAATGACAACAGCAACCTGTGATAAAGACCAGTCTTGTTCTAGTGCCATAATTCAAAATTGAGTGAAGCTACAGGTTTGAATAACTGGGAGGACAACAGTAATTAGGCTTGGCGACTGCGATCGACTACATCGGCTGAGCCTTCTTTGTTCACGTCCAACTCTTCGCGGCGCACTGTTTCGCGAGCGGTCACCACCTCTTTATCAACCTCTTTGCGGATGTTGACTTCCTGCCGGACGACAGGTTCTTTGCGAATATCGGCTCGCTCTTCGTATACATCCATCTGAGCCACTTCGCCATCCTGGAAACTGCCAGCAGGTGTGTTGACCCGAGTTGTACCCACAACAGACTCAATCTCGATGACAATTTTCTCTTTCTGTACAGGTACAGAAGCTTCGACCTGTTCTGTTTCGATGCGTTTGGTAACCGTGACCTCGCCCGTCTTCTCGCGGTGCTTATCAGCCACTAAGCGCTCTTCATAAAGCCGAATGCGACGATGATTGTCGTCGTTCATCGCATAGAGATCGGGGGTGCGATCATAAACATCGGTTTCGGGCTCTGGCTCGGTGGTGACCTCGGGCTCAGGCTTTACAACTGGAGGCATGGGATTGGGTGCGGGTGCAGCTACATAACCCTTAATGCCTGCCTGCTCGACGGGCGCGGACATTTCAACCGGTGCCGAAACTCCCGCAGCGGATGTGAGATAGACAGAGCGCACACGCTCCTCGTAATCGTAATCGACTACCATTTCGTCAGTGTATTCCGGTAAGCTCTCCACTTGATGCTTACTGAGGTTGACGGCAAAAATGCGGTTATGCTCAGGGTCATCCATGCAGCGACCAATGGGTAGCAATACCTTCTTACCAAACACCCAAAACCCGGTGTCCACCACCAGATAGCGAATGCGACCTACTCCATCGACCAGCACAGTGTAAACATCGCCCACCTTTTCTGCTTTACCACTTTTGCGAGCATAGATATCAACGCCCATAATATTGTCGCCATCTTCGAACCTTTCCTCATAATCGGGATAGCGGTCTTCGAGCTTGTAAAGGGGCATGGGATTAGGGGTAATGAATGTTTTGCCTGACTTTGACCCATTTTTGAGGCATTTTCCTCTCTCAATTGATAGATAGGGTTTTATCCAAAAGATAGGAAAGTACTCTTACTCCGTGACCGTTTAAGCCAAGGAAACTCTAGCTAGGTAAGGAGTCAGAAGTCAGAAGCCAGCATCCTTCTGACTTCTGACTCCTTTTGCGATTAAATTTTTTACCTCAAGTTGATGCCTCCTCTTATTATCTGGAGCCAGACTACTTATGGTGTCATTGTTTTGAAGTAGTCTTGGTAAAAACATCAACAATATGTATTTTCAACTTCCGAGACTTTTTCCTGATGTCTACGGGAAAATGTACTTACAAAAAATATCTTAAAAATGCTTCCTCCAGATAGATAGCTTCAGCCGAAAGGTGGAGGGCTATTCCAAATTAGGGCGATATCTTCGGGGGAAGCACTCAAAAAAATTGTTGCGATCGCGACAGCAACGTTAAAACTTTTCACTTTTTCCCATCGCTTTCTCCAGAGGAATTCGAAATGGCATACGCAGAAAGACCAGAAACTCCCTATTACACTGCCCCCCAGACAGCAGCAGTAGCCCCCGTTGTCGAGTACCATGATCGCGTTCGTTGGGGGCCGATCTTTGCAGGCATTGTAGTCTCTATTGCAGCTCAGCTGGTTCTGAGCACTTTGGGTGCATCCATTGGTCTGACAGCTGGGGCTAACGGCACCAATGCTGATACGGTGGGGGTCGGCGTTGGCATCTGGGCCATCATCAGCTTGTTGGTTTCCCTTTTCTTGGGTAGCTGGATTATGGCTAGCACCTGCGGACCGATGAACAAAAAGACCGCCATGCTCAACGGCACAATTCTCTGGGCAACTACGCTGGCCGTAAGCGCTTGGCTGCTAGCTAGCGGTGTGTCAGGAACCTTCGGGGTCGTTGCTTCAAATGCAGGTTCAGTTGTTGATCAAATTCAAGAGCCTGGAGGCATTTCTTTGCCTAATCCAAGTGCAGCCGTTCCCAATGTAAGTGGTCAAGAGGCGCAGCAATATGCAGCGAATGCAGCTAAAGCAGGCTGGTCTTTCTTGTTTGGTGCCTTATTAGGCTTAGTTGCATCGCTGATTGGTTCGACGGTAGGTGCTCGTAAACCTCGCGTGCATACCTAAGTCGTAGCAGCGCACCGAACCTTACTTCTGATAGCGCACGTTTCTATCACGATAAAGATTTCAACCCAGCACACGCAGGAAGCTTATTACAGCTTCCTATTTTTTATGGTTTTCTAATAGCAACCTAAACAACGAAACGCTTAAAACTAATACATAACCAAATCAAACATCCCCTACTTTCAGCCTTCATGCTATCTCTAAAAAAACAGGATATAGGATTATGGAATGGAAGCCTCTCTATCATCTGAAAGAGC
>JBCBJE010000327.1:0-6276 GCA_038523735.1 Cyanobacteria bacterium J06626_18
ACCGACGTGAGGTTCATGAGGTACCTTGGCCCTACATTGTGCATGTAGTTCAGATTGATCTGACAACACCTGGAATTGACGTGCAGGTGTCGTCTGGCAATTCAGCGGGTGACGACTTTGAGACAACGGCTCAAACAGTCTCAGATTTCTTGACTGACAATGACCTGCAACTAGCCGTCAATGCCCATTTTTTCTATCCATTCCGGGAAAAGACGCCCTGGAATTTTTACCCACAAACAGGCGATCGCGTCAACGTCGTCGGTCAAGCGATCGCCGAGGGAGTTGCCTATTCACCCCCTCGCCCTGCTTGGCCAGTGCTGTGTTTTGCGGCGGATAATCGCGCGCGGGTTGCCGTGGGTGGTAGCTGTCCCACTGACACACAACAGGCGATCACGGGCAGCGAACTGCTGGTAATGAATGGAAAGACCGTGCCACCACTGGGGAAAGATTTACCCTATGCGCGGGTAGCGGTAGCGATCGATGCGGTTGGTGAACAGCTATGGCTGATTGTAGTGGATGGCAAGCAGCCTCACTACAGCCAGGGCGTTACGTTGACCCAATTGGGGCAGATAGCGGTGGAGCTAGGGGCCGATTCGGCCCTTAATCTGGATGGCGGTGGTTCGACGACCTTGGTGGCGGCAACCTCGACAGGGCCTGCCGTACTGAATGCACCTATCCATACCCGATTGCCGCTGCGAGAGCGACCCGTAGCCACCCAGTTAGGGTTCCGAGCAAATACTGTAGGTAGCGAACAACCGGGGCGGGTTTTGAGCGAAGGAATCGGGATTTCCCGTTGAGAATCGACTGAATCTGCCCTTAAGGTCTTCTCCCATCCCCCTATTACCTACCAGAATTCCGAATTCCGAATTCCAAATTCGTTAGGAAGAAGGTGGTGCACCCCCATTGACCGCAACTGCTTGGGCGGGAACGCGGGCTTGTTTCGCCGATGGGCCTTTCATGGCAGGCGGCGTGATCTTGATCGATTGAGCGACCGGGACCCTGCCCATGCCATAGGTTAAGTGGTGGCTTTGAGCTAGAAGCCAAAAGAATAGAGCCGGATTAACGCGCTCTAGCCATTGGCTATTTTTGTCCAACCAGGTAGGGAACCAGCTAAATAACCATGTCAGCAGAGCATGTAGTGTGTAATTCAAGTAGCTGCCGACCCAGCGCAGCATATCTTTAGGACCGGCCAGCTGCCATATCCAAGTCAGCAGTGCTGGGTTACGGCTAGCGGCTCTGAGGGCCATGCGATTGAATTCGCCCCACGTTGCCCGGTCTTTAATGAATCGATCAGCTACATTCGCATCTTCATCGGCCAAAATGCCAAAAAAGGTATTCAGCATCGAATTAATGCGGGCTGGCTTGATGCTGTCTCCGGTTGGCACCATCATGCCCTTGGAAAACAGCCAAGTGACCGCCACATTGCTCTGGTACGCACGAATATGATTGAGGTGCTTCGCCTGCAGCAGGTCATGTTTGAGTGCCACATCTAGCAGGTTTGTCAGTCGGGGCAAATTCCGGATCAGGGAGCCAAATCCGGTGAAAACTAGAGGTGACTGGAGTGAGGCGGCATCGCCTACCGCTACCAGGCGATCGAAGGCCACAGTGCGGTCATCTTTGTCCATACTGAAATGACCCGGAATATAACCGAAGGTAGGCTTGCGCCAGGTGAGCTTGTCTAGGTTACAGCGGCGATACTCCGGCAAGATGTGAAAAAAGTCCTCGTACATCGTGAGGAGGGAGCCGGGATTATCGGCATGCACCTGATGATAGTGGAACAGGTAGATGGTTAGCTCGTTTCCCTTGGCCGGAAACAGCTCCCAAATCAGCTGTCGTCCCCGTGAGATATCCCCATGACTGAACAGCACATCGCCATAGGTAGAGTCCCAAACGCCAGCCTCAAACCCGCCCGAAACGCAGGCTCCTACTGTCGGACAAACACTATCGAAAGCGCGACCATTGTTGAGCTGCCAAGCAATCGGAGAAGCGGTGCCCATCGCGTCTACTAAAAGACGCCCCTGCACGATCGCAGCTTCTCCTGTGGCTAAATTGCGGCTTTTTACGGTTACAGAGTCAGTGCCTACCTCAGCCAGCTCAAACTCCGTTCGGTCCCAAATGGCGCCGCCAGCAGCCGTGAGCTTCTCGCCACAGCGTTTCAGCAGCGCCTCTGAATCGATCGCCACATTCAACACTGTAGGTGTATGCAAAATGGGCGCTTTGGCCACGTCGGGATTGTTGACATCAAAAAACTTATTGAAGCCATCCTTATACTCACGAGCAATCAGCGCCTCAAACTCTTCAACACTAAACAACCCCAAGTCGATTAAGCTCTGAAATTCCTGACGCGAGATGTTCCATTCGCGGTGCATACGCCCAAAGGGAAGGCGCTCAATTAGCAAAACTTTGTAGCCTAGGTTAGCCATCACTGCTGCGTGAATGACGCCTAAGGCTCCCCCCACATAGATAAGGTCGTAGACCTGGGTGGTTTCTAAGGATGATTGAGCTGCAGGGCGATCGCCGATGCGCACAACTACCTGCTGGGGTGTCTGGGGCGATTTCACGCTGGCTCGCCAGCGCTTTTCCCACCAGTAAACCCGTTCTAAATCGGCCTGGCCGTTTGGCATCCGCTGAAAATAAGTTGCCGTTTTGGGGAAATAGGGAGCGAGGGCTGCAAAGATGGTTTCTCGCTGAGGGTCAAAAGGCGGTAGTTGAGGATGCTCAACGGGAAAGGCGGCTCGAATTTGTTGCTCTAGTCGACGAATCAGACGACCCTCTTGCGGCAGGGAATGCCAAGCCCACCGAAACGCTTTGAGATACGTTGTTCGTTGTAACGACCATACGATGACGGAAAAGACTACAGGCAGCGAGTCTTGAGCCGTGCGATCGCTAAACTCAACACGAATGCCATCCGGCGTGCTATTGATTTGCCCTGCTGTAGGGGTAAATTCTGTTTGTAGCCAACACTTAACCGCCGTCGTGTCCGGTGTCGGCACTTCTAGATACAGTAACTCTTTCATTCCAGCGGGCATTGAATATAGGTGTTCTTAAAAGGTCGTAGCTGAATAGCAAAAAGAAATTATTGCTGTTCGGTTACAGAGACCTTATTTCAAAAGGTTTTGTTACAGTTCTTACATTAAACCGCAACCCTTCCGTCCTTGCACCAGATGTTTTCGATCTGCCGCCGCGTCGAAGCTTAGGCATCGGACTGCAAAAAGACTGCGCGCCGCGATCAAAGCGATAGAAAGCTAGCGATTAACGCGCATTAGAATGCCATAGAGGGCGAGGCGGCGAAGTTCCTCATCGCCATCGTGATCCTGTTGAGAGGCATGGTGGGCCTCATACATCCCCAAAAGCAGCATTAGCCAAATAATCGCCATTAAGGTACAGCGTCCGAGAATTTTTAACCAGCTTGAGGGTGAGGGCTTGTACATATGGCGCTGATTTGAAGAATTTTGTTGAGGCTAGCACAAGCAGCAGCAGGACGGCATTTGAGCCGAGTTGCATGACCACTACAATTATTCTACATCTGCTTCATTGTCCTCCTGGGATTCCGGTGCGTTACGAGGCTGGGCATCGTTCTTAGCCGAGTTGGCAGAGGCTTTTGGGGCGGACGATGCCTGCCTACCATTGCCATTCTCTGGGGGTGTGGTTTGTTCAAGGGACCCTTTGAGCTGCAGAACAAACTCATCGGAAGGGTGCAACCAAACATCACGTTGAGGAAAGGGAATCTCTGTATCGGTATCGCGTAGCGCTTGCATGAAACGGCGACGATACTCACGTGATACATCCCACTGTTTCATTGGTTTAGTTTTAATCCAGATGCGAATTGTTACCGAGCTGTCGTTAAAGGCATCAACGCCCAGAATTTGCGGCTCCTCTAAAATGAGGTCGCTCCAATCAGGATCACCCTGAAGGCCCGCGCCTACTTGCCGAGCCAGATCCAGCATCTGGTCAATGTCAGCCTTGTAGTGGATGGGAAGCTTGAGGTCGGCTCGGGACCAATGTAGAGAAAAGTTGGCAACGCGAGTGATGTCGCTGTTGGGAATCGAAATCAGACGTCCACCCGCATCCCTTATTTGGGTAATCACCAGGTTTAAGTTTTCGACAATGCCCGCATCATCATCGATTTGAACAACATCTCCGATCTCAAACTGATCTTCCAATATGATGAAGAATCCTTGCATTGCCCCTTTTATCAAGTTGCGGGCAACGAGGGAAAAGGCGAGGCCGATAATACCAATACTTGCCAGTACTAGCCCTAGATTCACGTTGGTGACGGATAGCGCTATAACCAGACCGATCACCACCCAGATAAAGCTAGCAACGTTATTAAGAACGCTTGACAACGTGGCGATGCGGAGACGGGCACGACGCGAGTACTGACCACTGAAGCCATCTTCATCGGTCATGCCTGCCAGTAGCTTTTCAATCAGGGTATGGCTCAAACGCATGCCAATATAGCCAATCACCGCGACGATGATAATAGCGATGGGGAGCTTTAGGGCTGCTAACCAATCTTCTTGCACGGCACGGGTTTCGGGGAAGCGTCCTAGAGCCCACAGGATTGCCGCTATGAGAATCAGCGCACAGATTATGGGAAATGTCTGCTTCTTGATGCCTTGAAAACGATCGCGCTGATCCTGATTGAGTTGGTCACCATTCAGCGACGCTCCTAAAGACGAAATGCTGTACTTCAGCAGTGGTACACAAACGGAGTTAAGAGCAACCATCGCCGCTATGGCCAACACGACGACCCCGATAATCAGCCGAACCTGACGTTCGCGGTAGGCAGGCTGACGTTCGCGGCTAGCTCGCGACAGAACTTGAGGAATCGTTTGATCTAACTGCTGAACTACGCCTGAGGGCGTCATACCTTGCAGGTTGGCATCCTCAGGTGTCACGGTCATGAGATATTGACCGTTGACATACACCTCAGGCTGACCTGATTCTGACTTGCGGTCAGAAATATCAGCTAACGGGGTTTCAAGCTGTAGGTAGCGATCGCGAATCGCCTGTAAGTTGTCACCAATATGCAGACGCCGTTGATTGATAGCGGAGCCAGGAGCCGCAATTTGGAATGCCTGGTAACCATCCATCTCGACCCATCCCAGCGTGTAGGAACTACTGCTGCCACTTGACCCACCAGGAATCTGCATTAGTAGGGGGCTGGCCTGTACAACAGACGAGGTCGTTAAGCTAACCAGGAGTAGCGCAATGCCAAATAACAGTCCGTAGCGCCGCCATCGAACAGGTCTAAATGCTGGTGACAGAAGCTGAAACCGGCAGTGGTGGAGACTCGGAAAGAAACGCATGATAGCAATGCCGGACCCGATACGTAAGTATGATGGGCAGTTTGTCTGATTTCGCAGCTAACAGCATCGCTCTGAGGACGGACAAGAGACATTGTTAAGTCGTTTGAATTTGGGCTCGAACTTTATCTCATAAGAATCTTCTTGGGGCTACATGGATATTGCTGGGCTTTTCTGGGTAGTATGGGTGCATATTTTCAGCGACGTATCCGCGATCGCAGCTTTAGCAAACGTCAGCAGACTCATTCATACCGTATAGCTCCCCTACTAGAACTCCCATGCAGCCAGAAGCCTTTAGTGAGCTTTTCCCGCTTTTTGACGTAGCCAACCCTGAGACCGTGGAATGGCTCGTGTCCGTCTCTACAGAGCATGAATATCCTGCCGACCGAGCCGTGTTAATGGAAGATGCTTGGGGCAACGCAGTCTACTTTATTGAATCCGGTTGGGTCAAAGTACGACGTCATGCGGGGGACGGTTCAGTTACCTTAGCCGTCTTGGGACCGGGTGATTTCTTTGGCGAGATGGCCATCTTAGACGAATCGCCCCGCTCGACCGATGTGGTGGCGCTCTCTTCCGTAAAACTATTGAGCGTATCGGCTCAGCGCTTCATTCAGACCCTATTCAAAGATTCTCAGCTGCACCATAGACTACTGCAGCTAATGGTACAGCGACTCCGTTTTACCAACTTTCGGTTTCAAATTCGTAATCAACCCCCCGCAGTGAAGCTGGCAAATACGCTGGCAGCCTTAAGTGAAGCATATGGTCAGCCCTGTGAAGCGGGAACTGAGATCTTTAATATCCCACCCGATGATTTGGCCGACGTCACCGATGTCTCAGAAGAAGACACTGGCAAGATTATGGAAAAGCTCATCGAAAAAGGTTGGGTCAAGGTCGACAAAGAGCGAGATTCCATCGTGCTGACCAACGTGAAGCAACTAGGGCAGTTGGCTGGGCGCATTTAAGTTAT
>JBCBJE010000328.1:0-6245 GCA_038523735.1 Cyanobacteria bacterium J06626_18
AATCAGAAACGTAGCTTTTCCACTTCTTCCCTTATCAGTAATTCCTAGCCATCGCCCAAAAGCCTTGAATCAGGAAGCTTACAACCTCCCTGCAGCTGATCAACCCGAAGTTCTGGAAGGTAATATCCAGCGTTTTTTTAATCCATAATCATTTTTTAATAAGAACAGCTTATACATCAAACATGCCTATCAAAGATGTTAGCAACAACGATAGTTTTCAGACGTTCTACAGATGTGTTATTGCTGTCTTATGAACCACTGGTGTTATGTCTAAATTGAGTGTTCTGGTGACGTAATTTAAGGTCGGATAATAGATCTGTGACAGTAGCGTGTGATGTACTACCGCAGCGATCGCTGCGGGTGGGTATCGTGGGAACAGGATTTGCCGCGAAAAGGCGGGCTGAAGCTTTGCGGGCCGATTCCAGAGCCGAGGTCGTTGCGGTTGCAGGCCATACCCCGGAGAGCACAGAAGCATTTGCTCGGACACAGGAAATTTCGACACAGTTATCTTGGCAAGCCCTGGTAGCTCATAAAGCTATCGACCTGGTTACGGTGTGCCATGCCAACAATAGTCATGCCGAAGTGGTGCGGGCTGCGCTGAGCTTAGGGAAGTCAGTGATTGTCGAGTATCCGCTAGCGCTCTCAGTGGCCGAGGCAGCTGACTTAATTGACCTAGCCCAACGACAGCGATCGCTGTTGCATGTTGAGCACATTGAATTGTTAGGAGGTTTGCATCAGGCGATGCAGGCCCATTTAGCCAAAGTGGGCATTCCTGCCTATGCCCGTTACTGTACAGCCTCATCACGGCATCCGGCCCCTCAGAAATGGGCTTACCGGGCAGATTTGTTCGGATTTCCTTTCATGGGAGCACTGTCCCGTTTGCATCGCTTCGTCAATTTGTTCGGTGCCGTGCGTCAAGTGTCCTGTCAGCTGCAGTACAACAGCGTTACTTCCGAGCCTCCAGAGGGCTATTTTCGGAATTGTCGGTGTGTAGCCCAGATCCGATTTTACGCCGGTGTGGTGGCGGAAGTTCTGTATGCCAAGGGTGAACAAACTTGGCGATCGCAGCGCTGGATGGAAGTAGAGGGCGATCGGGGAGCACTCGTGTTTAACGGCGATGAGGGCACCTTTGTTGGACCCGATGGAACATTCCCCATTGAGGTAACCGCGCGTCGAGGACTCTTCGCCAAGGACACTACGCAAGTTTTAGATGCTTTATTTGAGGGCACACCTCTCTACGTCACACCAGAAGCGAGTCTATATGTTATGCAGGTAGCCGCTGCAGCTGAACAGGCCGCATACACGGGACAAGCCATAACTCTCCCCCCTCCCTAGATGTTCCCGATGTCTTCCCGGGCTTTTCCCAGTCTGTCGCTATGTTGCAGACATCAGCACAGTGAACCTCAGGAGAGTTAACCCATGGCCCTGAAATATCGTGGTATTACCTATCGCCCTGTTGATAACTCGGCGATGCCTTCAGAGCAGTCCGGTATTTACCGGGGAATTCCCTTCCGCACCGTATCCAATCAGCCTCAAACAGCTGCTCAGTCGGTGGTGCTGACCTACCGAGGCATTCGGTATAGCCGCTAACGGGTCTTGCCCCAGTTCCGGCAACCTTTTTGAAACCGTAGCCTTCCTCCTTGCAACGATAGTGAGCCATGCCCCGACCGGTGTCGGGGCTTTTTTCGTCTGTGGGTTAGCACGGTTGAGTGTCCTGTAGGTGAAAGCGTTGTGATGCTTGCATTCCCCAACCGTTCGAACCGTCGACTTGCGGCCCAAGCTCAAGCCGGCGATTCACGACAAAGTCTAGAATCGCAAATCATAGTCCTTCTGTGGCAGCTAAGTGGCAGCTAATCCAGCGGCTGAGGCCCACGACGAATCCAAAATCGCAGATTCAAACTAGCCGCCACTAACAGGAGGAATTAGCACGACTTCATCCCCTGTCTGCAGCAGCGTGTCGGGTTCAGAAAATTGAAAATTGATGCCAAAGCGGGTGACTTCACGCCACTGTTCCAATTCTGGATGCTCGGCAATCAGGCGATCGCGCACAGTCTCAACCGAGCTTCCTTCCGGTAGCTCTAGCGTTAACTCAGGAACTCCGTAGGCTTCCTGATACACCGCAAAAAGTTTGACTGTGACCGTGACGGTTGCCATAAGTCTGTTGCCTTGCATCCACAGGTCTACATCTTACAGATTGCTGGGAGGAGTATTACGGGATTGGGTAGCGCAGGGCTGCACTCCAAGGTTCTATCCCAAAATCACCAGCACGAAATTTCCTCCTACAATAAATATAGAAACAAACTTGCCGCTTCACACCAGAACCGGTTTACGGGCTACGGTGGAAGCTGTCATCAGGGTACGTCCGACTGCAGCGGCAATGGGTCGCAGGCTGTCGACTAGAGCAACCATGTCTTCTAACGAGAGAGCTTGGCGGGCATCAGACACAGAAGCCTCGGGAACCGGATGACATTCAACCATCAAGCCATCAGCACCTGCGGCGATCGCGGCCCGCGCCAGATCAGCCACCAGTTCTCGCTTACCTGTAGCATGGCTGGGATCAGCAATCACGGGCAAGTGAGTCAACTGCTTCAAGGCAACAACAGCCCCCAGGTCCAGCACATTGCGGGTGTAGGTGTCGAAACTGCGAATGCCTCGCTCACAGAGAATCACGTTGGGATTACCGTGGCTAAGGATATATTCTGCCGCCATCACGAATTCCTGGATGGTAGCCGCCAACCCTCGCTTCAGGATAACGGGCTTGTTGATTTCTCCCAGCACTTTCAGCAGATCGAAATTCTGCATGTTACGGCTGCCTACCTGCAAAACATCGGCGTGGGCAGCGATCGCCTCAATCTGGTGGATTGCCATCACTTCGGTGATTACCGGAATGTGATAGCGGCGACGTACTCTATCTAAAATCGTGAGCCCCGCCTCTCCAAGTCCCTGGAATGAGTAGGGGGAGGTGCGGGGCTTGTAGACGCCACCCCTGAGGGCTTGAACTGGGGCCTTCGCTAAATGGGTGGCGACAGTCTCCATTTGTTCTAGACTTTCGACTGAACAGGGACCGCCAACAATCAACAAATCGCTCCCGCCTACGGTGACTTGGTCATTGAGGGCAATAACGGTCTTGTGAGCATCGTGAGTTTTAGCTGTGAGTTGAGTGTCTGACATGGTTGTAGTCCTTAAATTGTGCTGTGCTTAACGTGCTGAACTGGGTGTGCTGGATTGAACCAACAAATTAAAAATCCGCCATCAAAGAACCCCCAGAGCGGTTAACGCTCCGGGGGTTGCTGCAGGGCCATAACAGCCTGATCACCCGGAGCCTGTCCCAGTGAAAAAGTAAAAGCTAAAAAACCAGTCGTAAGTCAAAACGGAATAACGCATGATGGGTGAAACAAACTGCCTTAAAACGCAAAAACCGCAGAGGTCGCTCTGCGGTTCACCAGGGGATTTCAGCAAAAACTGACTCACCTCTGGTGAACCCCTGTAAAAAACCAAAAATAAAACTGCTTGGCGCTGCTGCTCATTGCCCTATGTTGATTAGTCCTTAACTTAAAAGTAACAACGGATTGAGAAAGCGTCAACGCTAAGGGACGAGTTCCTTGAAGGAACCCGTCCCTTAGCGATATATGGCGGCAAACGCTAGGATCTAAGCACGATTCCGTAAAAATTAGATCGGCGGAATCGTGTGAGGTTATGGCGACACCTTCTTTCAGTCAGGCATTGCCAGCTAGCTATGGTGAAAAGCGGGTTGCTTTACGGGGACTCGATTGGGTTGCCTATCAGCAGATGAGAAGGCTGCTTAATGAACGGACCCGAGCAAGGCTGATCTACGATCGCGGCACGCTTGAGATTACGATGCCCTCTGAACCTCATGAATTTTATGCTCGATTGATTGAGCGTTTTATCGTCATCCTGGTGGTTGAGTTGGGGATGAAAGTGAAGACACTGGGCTCTACGACTCTTGACCGTGAAGATCTAGACCGAGGCGCTGAGCCGGATAACGGATACTACATCCAAAACCAGCCGCTGGTTGCCGGACGTCCCATCGATTTAGCCAATGACCCCCCTCCCGATTTGGTGGTTGAGGTGGATATCAGCCACACAGATATTGACAAAAACGCTCTATATGCAGAGATAGAAGTATCAGAATTTTGGCGATTTAACGGTAAGGTCTGGCGTATCTACCAACTGGAAGCTGGCGAGTACGTTGAGCGCGATCGCTCTCCCACATTTCATATGGTGCCAAAGGTTCAGCTCTATCAATTTCTTGCAACCTGCCAACAAGACGAAGTAGAAGCGGAAATCAGCTTTCGCGCCTGGGTGAAGTCGCAGGTATAGCCAAGAGACGGTTCCCTCAAGGGAAGCCGTCTGGCGAAATTATTGCCAGTGGTGGGGAGCACGGCCATAGAGCTTGGTCAGCTCCCGCAATCGTTCGCGTAGTTCGCCCGTCAGTGCTTCGGATCGATAACGCCAGCCCCAGTTGCCATCCGCTTTGCCAGGAGAGTTCATACGGGCATAGCTACCCAGCCCTAATAGATCCTGCAGAGGGATAACAGCCTGGTTCGCGATGGAGCCGAGGGCAAGGCGAATCATACTCCAGTGGATGCCGTCGGGACTCAGGCCACCTAAGTAGCGGAGGACGCGATCGCGTTCATACTCCGAAGCTTGGTCAAACCAGCCGACGGTTGTGTCGTTGTCATGAGTGCCTGTGTAAATCACGCAATTGCGAACACAGTTGAAGGGTAGATAGGGGTTGTTGTGGTTATCGCCAAAGGCAAACTGAAGGATTTTCATGCCTGGAAAGCCAAACTTGTCCCGCAGTGCCTCGACCTCAGGGGTGATGACACCAAGATCTTCCGCCAGAATCGGTAGACTACCAAACTCCTGCTTGACAGCGTTGAAAAAAGCTTCTCCGGGGGCCTCAATCCACTGACCGTTCATGGCAGTCGTCTCTCCTTCCTCGACTGCCCAGTAGGCTTCAAAGCCACGGAAGTGGTCAATACGGGTGAGGTCTACGTAGTCCAACAGTGCCTTGAGCCGCTGCAGCCACCAGCGAAAGCCAGACTTTTCCAAAACTTCCCAGTTGTAGGTGGGGTTCCCCCAGAGCTGCCCCGTCTCGCTGAAGTAATCTGGGGGCACTCCAGCCATTTCGGAAGGCTCCAGCGTTGCCTCGTCGATCATGAAATTCTCAGGACAAGACCATACATCAGCGCTGTCATGGGCGACGTAGATAGGCATATCGCCCACAATTTGAATGTGCCGCTCGTTGGCGTAAGCCTTTAAAGCTGCCCACTGACGGTAGAACTCAAACTGAAAATATTTGTGATCGTCGATGACAGCCGCCAGCTTCTGGTGCCAAGTTGCCATGGCTTTAGGATCGCGACGCGCGATCGCGTCATCCCAAGTATTCCAGCTTGCCCCACCATGGGCTTGTTTGAGGGCCATGAAAAAGGCATAGTCATCGAGCCAAAAGGCATGATCTTCACAAAACTGGGCGTATTCCTTTTGGGTATCTTCATCAGCGGTTGATTGAAAGGCCGCTGCCGCCTTCTCTAGAAGCTTTTGTTTGGCGGGCAGTACCTGGCCAAAGTCAACAACGTCTTCGGGAAAGTGGGGAAAGCTGTCCAAGTCTTCTTGCGCGAGGAGGCCGCGATCGCGCAACTGCTCCAGGCTAATGAGCAAGTTATTCCCAGCCATGGCGGAATAGGACATGTAGGGCGAGTTTCCATGTCCAGTTGGCCCTAGGGGCAGTATTTGCCAGATTTGCTGACCCGTCTCAGTCAAAAAGTCCATGAACTCATAGGCTTTAGGACCAAGGTCGCCCATGCCGTATTGTCCTGGGAAGGAAGTTGGATGTAGGAGAATGCCACTGGCTCGCTGAAAAGGCATCGTCTCTCCCGTTACGTCCCATTGACTCTAACACGGGGATTACAGGGAATTCCTCAACTTGCGATAGAGTTTTGGCATAATTTTTTGCGAGGCCAGAATTTGGTTGTTGGTTGTTGGTTCTTCGTTCTTGGTTCTACCCTGCGGGAAGGGTACAGCCCTACGTTGATGGTTGGTGGTTGGTAACTGGTATTTGGTGATTGGTGATTGCTTATGGCGTTACTACCTGCTACCCATCCCCCCCACGCCCTCTCTCCCCATCCGCCGTGTCCCCCCGCGGGGCGGTCCGCCACCCGGCCCCCCCGGGCGGCGGGAGGATGGGGCGGCGCGATGGCCGGCAGCGGGCGGGCGTGCGG
>JBCBJE010000329.1:0-6244 GCA_038523735.1 Cyanobacteria bacterium J06626_18
CCAGCGCTTAGATTTGCCTTTATCAGAGAGTTCGCGATCGCCCCGTAGGAATCACCGGCACACGGAGACTGTGTGGCGACGATCGCGACTTGGGAACTTCCAGCGTGGACGGCAAGTGGACATAGGGCAAGGACAATAGGCAAACAGCCACAAGCCCGGCCAATTGATTGACAAAAGTGACTCAGCACAACTGACTCCGCAGCAAACTCCACGTCGTTGTTCTAGTCCAGACGATCCAAAGGGTAGTCCAGTTCATAAACTCTTCACTGAGTAGACGGCTGTGGTTCATGAAGTCTAAGATATTTCACTACGATTTTGAGGCCAAAATCTAAAAGAGAGTTCCATAGCGTTTAGCATTTTAGACAGTTCCTTAAAATCAGGCGACTTGACTTCTACCACAGGGTCAAGAGGTGCATTTCCTCAGCATCAACTAATCTCGAGATGAAAAATTCATGAGCAAGTATCACTTTCGTTGGGTCGGGTTTGCTAGCTTTCTCTACACTGCAGCCAGTACAATCGCCCCCCTCTCAGTCAGTGCCGAGGTTCCATTAACCAGAGCCTCCGTAGAGTCGCTACAAAACCGTGTTGAGCTGCTCCTTCAGACAGGCGCAACTTATCCAGTCCGCCCGACGGATTGGCTGAGTTCAGGCGATACGATCCAAACAGCAGATGATGCCAGAGCTGATTTGCGATTCAACGACGGGTCGTTTGCCCGGATTGGTGAAGAAGCCGCTTTTTACTTCACTCAAGATACTCGGACCTTCCACCTTGCCAATGGTACGGTGCTGTTTCTCATCCCACCAGAGAAGGGGGCTAGCATCGTTGAAACGCCCAACGCCGTCACTCAGTTTCGAGAAACGGCACTGGTCGTTCGCTATATTTCGCCTGAAAACTCTGAGTCAGCCACGCATCGTTTACAAGCTGTTCAGGGAGACAATAACGAGGCAGGACGCACGGTTGTCATGGTATTGACAGACCATCCTGAGGAACCTGTGGAAGTCAGTCTGCCAGACGGTCGAATGACTAATCTAGCAGCAGGGCAGATGGCGATTGTGGATGGCAGTGAAATTTTTGTGTTCGAATTTGACCTAGCACTGTTCTATGAAACCAGTACGCTTGTTGAAGGTTTGCATTTAGATGATCCTGACTACGCAGGCAGTGGTGAGCCCACTGATGTTGTTCGCGAGGAAACACTCGAAGGCTTGGCAAATCAACGTAGCTTTGAAGGCGAATACGTTCTCGACCCCGATTTTCTGAATTCTGAGGCTACTTCAGTGGAATCACAGGGTACCTGGCTCGTTCCCTTAGAGACAGAGCCATCTACTCATGAGGGAGAGGCCGCAGCAAAACCTAGCACTGACATTACCGTACCGTTGACGGGTAAGGTTTCTCCGGAGGCTTTCATTGAAGACGCGGCTGACTTAGTTCCTGAAGATATTGAAGAGGATGCTGCAGCGCCTCCCTCAGACGGCCTCCCCCCCTTGGTCAATAATCCCCCCGAATCTGTTCTCCTCAATGATGCGGAGCTGCCTGATGGTGACTCAGGGCTACCTGGTGAAGACCCCGTAGACCCGGTTGTGGAGCCTCCGGTTGTGGAGCCTCCACTTACTGTAGATCCCATCGACGATCCCACAGTGCAGGGTCCTGTCCCTAATGAGGAGGCGACCCAGGACCACTCCGCACCCGTGCCGTTGCTGGGTATCCCCGAGGGGGAGTTTACTACCCCTTCGACTCCCTAGCTGCCTATGTACACGAGTGTTTTACAGAACTTCATGAAGTGTTTACGAAGTAACACGAGGGCTTTACATGTTCACGTAAATTGAGCCTAGTATGGACACGATCGTCGGGTAGGTAGCATAGTCTACCCCTGCTTGCTTCTCGAAATGGTTAGCTAATGTACGGTGTACTGCCCTCTTGAACCTCGAGCTGGTAACTATGAGTCGTTTATACGGTAATCGCTATCGATGCATTGGAATCACTGGCCTGCTTTGGGGTTTAGTGGGTGCGATCGTGCCTTTGTCGGTTAAAGCTGATGTGCCGCTAATCCGAGCTGACGTTGAATCGCTTCAAAACAATGTCGAAGTCATTTTGCAAGGGCAGACTGCCCGTCCTGCCACACTCTCCGACTGGTTAGGACTGGGTGATGCTTTAAGGACATCCAGCTCCTCGCGCGCCGAACTTCGCTTCAATGATGGTTCGTTGGCGCGCATCGGTGAACGAGCAACGTTCCGATTTTCTCCCAATACCCGTAACTTTCGCCTATCAAACGGCACCGTGTTATTGCTGATTCCACCGGGTAATGGCCCGAGCACGATTCAAACACCCAGTGCGGTGACCGGCGTACAGGGGACGGCCTTAGTTATCCGTCATATCCCTTTCACTGATACGGGGAATCCAGCATCGCCGAATTCCTGGGAGGCCGGACAGCCTGCAGCGGATTTAGATGCCTGTAACACGACTGCTCAGCTGATGGGGGTTGTTAGCCAGGGCGGGCGATCGCCGGTGGGGTGTGTTGACGGTGCCGGGCCCATCAATGGCTCCTTACAGGAATATCCAGGACGCACCATCGTAATGGTGTTGACCGATAACCCACAAGGACCGGTTGTGGTCACTAACTCGGATGGTGTCACACAAGACCTAACATCTGGTCATATGGCCGTCATCGAAGGGGACGACATCCAGGTCCTAGAATTTGACTTGTCGTTGTTTTATCAGACGAGTCCTCTGGTGGAAGGGCTCCATCTGGATGACCCTAGCTATGAAGGGAGTGGTTTACCGACTGATCCTGTGCGGCAAGAAACTTTGGATGGCTTGGCCGCTCAGGATGAGTTTGAAGGTGGCTACCTGTTGAATCCTACGGTGTTGAGTGCTCAGGCGCAGTTGTCTCCTACCGAAACCTGGGTGGTCCTCCCCGACCAACCTTCGGAGACAGGCGTCCAAACGGCTCGCAATTCGAACAAGCCTATTGGATTAATGTCATCGCTGCTTGTTAACCGAGGCGTTGTGAACCCGAATGTAGCTCCTGCAGGCGTGATTAATCCAGACGGGACGTCGCAGGCAAATTCATCTGGCGGTTCTACTCAAACACCGAGCGCCAAGAATCCTAATGACTATTCTGGAAGCGAGCCTCCTCAGGTTGGCTCGAATCCACCACCGACTCATTCGCCGGGGCCCACACCTGGCAGTACGCCAACTGAACCCAGTCCAACACCAGGCGACGCGCCTGGTAATTCAGGGCAAACACCTACTACTCCGCCCGGTAATTCTGGCTCCGATCCGGTTACTCCCCCTAGCGAACCTCCTGCAGAGAAGCCTTCACCAACACCAGGCAATGGAGCTGAGCCTCCGACGACGGACCCCGGTAATGCGCCTGGTTCCTCAGGGGGCTCGCCTTCAGTCGATCCGACTCCGCCGGGGCCAGTTAATGACCCCGATCCGGTTGTTGAACCAACCCCTGATCCGACTCCCAACCCAGACCCTGTAGTTGAGCCAACACCACCAGGGCCAGTCAACGATCCCGGTCCTGTCATTGAGCCGACGCCCGACCCAACGCCTGATCCTGGGCCTGTGGTTGAGCCAAATCCCCCTGGACCTGCCAACGACCCAGGGCCTGTTATTGAACTGACGCCTGATCCAGTTCATAATCCAGACCCTGTGATTGAGCTGACCCCTGACCCGGTTCCTAGTCCGGAGCCCGTTATCGAACCCACGCCACCAGGGCCGGCTAATGACCCAGCGCCCATTATCGAGCTGACGCCCGACCCGGTTCCTAGTCCGGAGCCCATTATCGAACCCACGCCACCGGGGCCAGCCAATGAGCCGGCCCCCTTACCAGAGCCGACCCTATCGCCGTCACTTGACAGTGGTCTTGACCCTACTGGCGATTCAGTGGTGCCGAGTGCTGTGGACGATCCGGCAGGGCAAGTTGACCCCACCGGTAGTCCGGCGGGGGATGATATTCTGCCAGGCACACTCGAAATAGACGCAAATCAAGATGCGCAAGACACGAATGTCCAAGACGTTCCATAGCGTCCGTTGGACCTCCCAGTTGAGAGGTTTGAGCAAACGGTGAGAAACTACTCTACGTAACCAATCACCCTGTATACGTTCACAGGGGTATGTCTGCCTTTGAGGAGTAAATCGCCCCACGACTCTATCTGAAACCGGTCTTCAAGCTGCGTCAATGTGTCTTGTCCAATCAGAATGCGGCAGTCGGTTGATTGTCGGCTCTTGTCAAAACTTTCTAAGCGGGAAGCAATGTTGACGCTATCGCCGATGATGCCGTATTCCATGCGGTTGTGTCCCCCCAAACTACCGACTACGACTGGTCCAGTAAAAATTCCGACACGCGTTTTGAGGATTGGGAGGTCCGACGTCTGGCGATGCCGGTTGATTGCAGCCAGCCGTTGCTCCATTTTGAGGGCGCACTCGACAGCGGCTTGAGCATCGCGTCTAATCCCGATCGCGGTCCTACTGGCAATAGGCACCCCAAACACTGCCAATAACCCATCACCTGTGAACTTATTGACGATACCGTGGTGGGCCTGAATTTCTTCTGTCATCGCTTCCAAATAATCGTTTAGCCACTCCAACAGTTGCTCGGGGGGGGTAACTTCGGCCAAGGTACTGAATCCTTTGATGTCAGTAAACATCATGGTGGCGACCATTTTTTGTCCCGGTAGCTTGCCGGATTTCAGGAGACGATCGCGATTATCCCATAGCGCTTTGGCAATTTCCGGTGAGGCGGTTTGCCCCAGTAGGGTGAGCATCATTTGGCGCTGATGGGCCGATTGTTGAGCCTGATAGGCCAGCACCAGACTGCTGCTGCCGACAATTGCGATCGCTGGAGCCACGACCGGTATCCAGCCGGGCTGTAGAAAGATGACATAGCCTGAAGTCATCATGGCTGTCAGAACCCCCACCTGGCTTAGCGTCAGTACTAAGGGATGCCGCAGACGCCAAGCCACACTGCCCCCTAGCAGTGCCCAGAAAACGCACCAAACCCATTCCTGCCAGGGCTGGCTTAGCCATATCAGAGCGCGATCGCCGGTTGCCGCATCCAGTAACTGGCTTACAATTTGGGCATGCAAAACGACCCCCGGCATTTGGTGATCTTCAACGCGCCCAGCTGTGAATGGGGTGTAGAACAGGTCTTTGAAACTGGGAGCTGTTACCCCCATTAGCACAATCTTGCCCGCAATCCAGTCGGGGTCTACCTCCTTGTTGATGAGTTGGGTCAACGTAACCTGCCGTCCCGGCGATTGTCGATGCCGATAGTTCAACAAAATCTGGTATCCCCGCTCATCGGTTACGGCATATCCCCCCGAGCCGGATCGGAGGCGGTGAAAGGTGCTGGGACCGAGCTGCATGTAGTCAGGGTTCTGGTTGCTAGCCTGAGGGGTGATAGTTTGCGTCGCCAAATATCGCAGCGATAGCTGCAGTGCGAATGAGGGCAAGGTTACGGTACCCTCTGGTGTTACTTTTTCACCAAACAGCAAAACTCGGCGAACGGCACCGTCAGCATCGACCACAACGTCATTGAAGCTAACCTGTTCGGGCGTGACGCTTGCGGGCGGGGGAATACCTGGCTCGCCTTTGGGATCCGACAGCTGTGTAATGACAACCACATTGTCGGCCTGTAAGGACTTCAACAACGCTGTGCGACCCGGAGGTTTGGGGATCGCGCGAAAAATATCGAGTCCAATCGCTATTGGCTCATGTTCTTGCAGCTGCGCTAGGGCCCGAGCAACCGTTTCATCGGTAAGCGGAAACTCTTGTAAGGATTCTAGATCGGTCTCTGTCACAGTCACGATTAGTAAGCGATCGTCTAGGGGCAACTCACCGCCCCAATGGCGCAACCGCACCATCCGATCATAGGCTCGTTGTTCGATGCCTTCTAAAAAACCAAGCTGGGCAAGGCCCATTACTCCGGTTGACACCGTCAGACTGGTTACCGCTATAACCGCCAATCGGTTCCACCACAATCGCTGCGGCTTGTGCGGTTTTTGTTTGAACCAGGTCAAGGGCGATCGCCCACGAAGCGGGTTTAAACTCACCACGGGGGGCTTCCTGTGTTGGGTTGATGATAGCTGACCGATGCACCCTGGTCTGCGATCGATGAACACCCGTTAGGACTGAGTTTGGGTTTACAAACATCATTTGGGATTTTCAGTAGACACGAAGATAGCCCTGTGATTTAAATGATTGAAAAGATTTCTGTTGGCAACAGGGTAAAGAATTTGAG
>JBCBJE010000330.1:0-6239 GCA_038523735.1 Cyanobacteria bacterium J06626_18
AAATTGATGTGGTGCAGGCATTACGGGGGGAGTGATGAATTTGGACTTCGGACTTCGGACTTCGGAAAATTCTCAATCAACCCCTCGTAGAGCCGCGAAATTTCACGTCGCTACTACGAGATTTGGGATTCCATATCAATGGCAGTCTGTTTTCATGGGGGCCATGCTGCTGGTTGTTCCGATCGCTCAGGCCACACCCCAGACAAATGAAGATCCTCTGTTTGGTCCTCTACCTACCCAAACAGAAACTCCTGGAAGGGAAGAAAGAGACGTACCCGATTCGGAAGGAGATCTTCTCGAAACAGAACAAGAGGAAGAGAATGAGATTCCAGAAACAGAAGAAGACCTACCTGATGCGGAGACAGCAACTCCCGATCTTGAACTGCCAGAAACAGATCGATCGCAACTCGCTCTTTCGCTGCCGGAGCTGATTGAGCTGGTGGTCATGGGTAATCGAGACTTGCGGGATCAGCAGCTACAGCGTCTGATTGAGCAGCAAGAACTCCAGGAAGCTGAAGAGCAGTTTGATCCCCGCTGGACTCCTGCGGTGGGTGTGGGAATTACGCAGCGATTCAACGAGGGGTTCGCGACGGGGGGAAACCTACCAGGGACAATTGGCGGTGATACGACAGAATTGGGCGATCGCACCACCCTTACCCAAAGTGCAGGACTTCTCGGCGAAATCACCACCCGCCAAGGAACTGAACTCAACCTCACCCTGGATGCTTTGGGAGACCCGCCTATTGGCCTGCAGTTTACCCAACCCTTGCTACAGGGCGCTGGAACTGCCGTGAATGAAGCTCCTGTAGACATCGCCCGCTTGACGGAAGCACAGAACTGGCTGGAATTGCAAGCGACCCTAATTGCCACTGTCAGCACTACCGTCATTCAGTACACGACCCTTATCGAAGCTCAAGAGTCCGTCGTGATTCAGGCCCAGGCTCTGGAGCGTCGCCGCGAACGGCTGCAGATTCTCAAAGCTCTGGTAGACGCAGGTCGCAACGCCAGAGTGGATTTGGTGGACGCCGATCGTTCGGTAGCCGACGCTGAGCGTGACCTATTGCTCGCTCAAACCCAATTAGAGGAGGCCAACACCGCATTGCTCGACCAGATTGGCACCGAGCAGGCGATTTTGTTTGTTGCCTCAGCCGCCACGATCGCGGATCTGTTCACAGCCGCCGCCGCCCGGGTAGAGACCTTTGAGACCGATGTCCTGACCGCAATCGCCTATCAGCGCCGACCGGACTATCTGCAGGCTGAGCTTGATCCCGACGTGGCGCAGTTGAATTTGCTGGTGGCCGAAGATGACCTGCAATGGCAACTAAATGTAGAAGGCAATGCCGACCTGGGTGAGTTTTCCGAAACGACACTGGGCCTTGTCCTACGCCGCACCTTCGATGAACCAGATTTAGAAACAGCCCTGACCCGCAGCCAAGTGGAGGTAGTGCAGGCAGAGAATCGTCTAGCTCAATTACAAACAACCATTCGCAACGAGGTGACGAATCAGTTAAACACTGTACGAGCCAATCTAGCCCGCGTCGATGCCGCTCGACGCGCCACCGAAAATGCGCGACTGCAGCTAGAAGTCACCCAAGAGCTGTTTGACCGGGGACGCTCCGGAGCCGATATTTTTCGCATCATTACGCAGGAAGAAGATCTGGTGCAGGCCCAAAGTCAGCAGCTTGCCGCCGAGATCGAATTCCTCAACAGCATCGTAAATCTTGACCAAGCAGTAGGACTGACGTTGGATACGTGGAGCCAGGAAGTGGATTTTCTACCCGCACTGCTAACGCCGCGATCGCTCGATGCGGTTGAGACTGATGCACCTGTTTTGGGGGAATAAGGTATAGGGAACAGGGAGTAGGGAATAGGGAATAGGAGTGGGTAGTGGGTAGTGGGTAGTGGGGAAGGAGGAGATGGGGGGATGGGGGGATGGGGAGTCACGTAGCCAATTACCGATTACCAGTTACCCATATACCCCAACCAAGTACCAAGACCCAAGAACCAAAATCATCGCTCTTGGCTGAGATCTGCAGCGTTGGTATCCAGATCAGCGGTTTTTAGATTAATTTCACAATATCTTTGTGAAACTGTCAGCAATCTATGGCGTCAACATATCTGTGCCTACGGGTATGCTCAGATAGCATACGCTTGGATATGACTTCACGAAGTAACGTGAACTGATCGGAGCTTTTCTAGTCGGTTCACGTTTTGTGATTGTTGGGCCTTGGTGCCGAGCTGCCTATGTCTCACGCGATCGCGCACGACACAGCAGTTAAGTTTAGGGTGTGTGTCCTGTATACAAGTATTTAGCAGTATTTACCAGACAAAGAGGATGCCTTTATGAAAGCCATGATTCTGGCCGCCGGTAAGGGGACTCGGGTACGGCCAATCACTTTTACGATTCCAAAACCGATGATTCCTATTCTGCAAAAACCCGTGATGGAATTTTTGTTGGAGTTGTTGAAACATCACGGTTTTGACCAAATCATGGTAAACGTGAGTCACTTAGCCAACGAAATCGAGGGTTATTTCCGCGACGGTCAGCGCTTCGGAGTAGAAATTGCCTATTCTTTTGAAGGCCGCATCGTCGACGGCGAACTAATGGGTAAAGCCCTCGGTTCCGCTGGTGGGATGAAGAAGATCCAGGAATTTTCGCCCTTCTTTGACGATACGTTTGTGGTTATGTGTGGCGATGCCCTGATCGATTTGGATCTGACGGAAGCGGTCCGTCAACATAAGGAAAAAGGCGCGATCGCGACCGTCGTGATGAAATCGGTACCTCTCAAGCAGGTTCCTAGCTATGGCGTAGTAGTGACCGATAATGACGGTCGCATCAAGTCCTTCCAGGAAAAGCCCAAAGTCGAAGAAGCCCTGAGTACAGATATCAATACCGGCATTTACATCTTCGAGCCTGAGATTTTTGACTATATTCCGGCGGGCGTGGAATACGACATTGGGGGTGACCTATTCCCGAAGCTGGTTGCCAACAATGCTCCGTTCTACGGCATTCGAATGGAGTTCGAGTGGGTTGATATCGGTAAAGTCCCCGACTATTGGCAGGCAATTCAGGACGTGATGACCGGCCAAGTGAAGCTGGTCGATATTCCCGGACAGGAAGTGAAGCCAGGTATCCACACCGGCCTCAACGTCAAGGTTAACTGGGACAAAGTCAACATTAAGGGGCCCGTCTATATCGGCGCGAGGGCCCACATCGAAGACGGTGCAACCATCATTGGCCCAACAATGATTGGTCCCAACTGTGCGATTTGCAGCAACGCGATCGTGGATCGTAGCGTCGTGTTCGAATACTCGCGCATCGGTCCCGGTGTTCGCTTGGTCGATAAGCTCGTATTTGGACGCTACTGTGTAGACAAGACTGGTGCCTCCATCGATATGCAAGCAGCCGCGCTGAACTGGCTGATCACCGATATCCGTCAGGCAGAGCTCGCGAAGCCCCCCATCGAACACCACGAAATTGCTGAGCTCATGAGTCCTAAGGTAGAAGCATCTAGTCGCTAACGCTGACCCTCCTGATTGGACTAGTTCGATGTAATCCGGCCCCTGATGCGAAATTTGCAGCAGGGGCTTTTTGATGGAATAAAAAGCTAAGTTTTTTCAAACTTTTTGACCGTAGGGTAGGGCTTCTCCTGTACACTCTCCTCTTAGTGGAGATAAATTCCTCCACTAAGAGGAGAATTTAGGATACTTCGAAGGATCACTCATGAAAAAGTTTCTAGTCGGTATGTTAAGCCTAGTGCTGTGCTGGTTAGCGGTAGCAACCCCCGCTAGTGCAGCGGACCTGGCACAGGGATCGCAAGTCTTTTCGGCTAACTGTGCAGCCTGTCATGCGGGCGGCAACAATGTTGTCAATGCCGCAAAAACCCTCAAAATAGATGCTCTGAACCAGTACGAAATGGCATCTGTAGAGGCTATCAAGTATCAGGTTACGAATGGCAAGAACGCTATGCCTGCCTTTAAGGGGCGTCTAACAGATGAGCAAATCGATAGTGTTGCTGCCTATGTTTTGGACCAAGCTGAAAAGGGCTGGTAGAGATATTTCTCACCTCTGGCAAATTTGGCTAGCACTGCTACTCCTGATTAGCTTGATGTTTCTGAGCCCTGCATTGGCTAATGCAGGGCTACTTCAGTTAGGCAAAGAAGCAGTTCAAAATCAGGATTATGCTAGTGCGATTCAGTATTTCACTCAATCGATTCAACAAAAGGACAATCCTGATGCAGCATACAGTAACCGCTGCTTAACATACCTATTGATGGATTCACCCCACGTGGCGGTAAAGGACTGTACAACAGCGCTACAGCTGAACCCTGCTTCTACCCGTGTGCAGTTTTACCGAGGACTGGCTTATTATCGGCTAGCCCAATACAACGAGGCAATTTCGGACTTAACTCAATATCTGCAGCAGTTTCCTCAAGATGCTCGGGCTTATTACAATCGCGGACTGGCTGGTTTTGCTGCGGGAAGTGTTGAGCAGGCACTGGCTGATTATCACCAAGCGGTCGCCTATGCATCGACTTTAGCCCCGCTGGAGATGTCTAATCTCTACAACGACTTGGGGGTGGCTTACCTGGCCCAGGGGGAACTTGAGGCTGCGATTGCCGCTTTAGATCAAGCGGTTGCTTTAACCGAAGACGATCCTCGTGCTTACTTCAATCGGGGCTGTGTGTGCCACCGTCAGGGTAACTATGCGGCTGCGCTGCAAGATTTTGAGCGTGCCCTAGCGCTAGATCCAACGCATGCCGATGCCTATCTTAGCCGCAGTTTAGTGAGACAGCAGATGGGGCATTATGACGGTGCGATCGCTGACTTAGAAGCTGCCATTGAGTACTTTCAGCAACGCGGCGATGCCAAAGGGGTCCATCAAGCCAAGTTGCGTTTACAGCAGGTTGTGAGACCTGCCAGGGTGATCGGGTAGGCCGGCTTCCAGGGGAGGGGTTCCATGAAGGAACCCCTCCTATACATGATCAACATTTACACCCAAAATCATGCCAAGACTTTTCAAGCAATTCACAGCGATCGCACTTCTAACAACAGGACTTGGAATCACAACCCTGTCTGGCGTTCGAGCCGATACAGGGCATGAGGACCACGGCACTCCAGCACCGGCAGAAATGCCCCATGACGAGGGTCACGGCGGGCATGAGGAGCCCACAATGGGTGAAATACCCCACGGAGCAGGTCATGGGGATCACGGCGACCACGGGGCTCTGGAAGTTCCAGTCGATCAACCCGTACCAACAATTTCGCTGACGGTGACGCCTGATCCCGTAGGAGGATGGAACCTGGAAGTCCAGACCGAAAATTGGACCTTTGCCCCAGAGCACGTCAACCAGGCCAACGTCCCCGCTGAGGGACACGCCCATCTCTATATCAATGGTGAAAAGCTCACGCGTATCTACAGCAACTGGTACTACTTGCCCAGTCTGCCGTCTGGTGAACACACGCTGACCGTAGGGCTCAACGCCAACAGTCACGAAACGCTAATGCATAACGGTCAACCGATTGAAGCATCGGTCACGATGATGGTCCCTTAATTCATGCCCCCAGGGGGCATTGTTTTTCATGGATCAGAGCGATTAACTGAATGAGAAGCATCTACGTATGCTTCTCACTACGTATTGCAGGAATGACGCATGTTAAACAATGCATCGCTACGAGGTATTGTGTTTGGGTTTATCGCGTCTGGGCTGCTTCTAGGGTGCGGTTCAGGAACAACGACAGTGGAAGACACGGATCCGCCAGAGCCCGTCGCTGATTCGTCAGAGCCCGTTGCTACCGACCCAGAAGAGGTAGCAGCGACTGACCCAGAAGAGTTTGGCGAACTTGAGATTCGAGCCAATGGCGAAGACTTTGTCCGCCAAGGATTCGTCAGCAGCGATGGTTGGCAAATTGACTTCGACCATGTGTATGTAACGCTGTCAGAGGTGACGGCATATCAGAGTGATTCGGCCTTTGATCCCGATACGGAAGAGCTGCCCCAAGCGCAGACCACCATCAGTACGGATCAGCCTATTACCGTTGACTTAGCAGATGGGGATGAAACTGCCGATCCGGTTCTGGTAGAGACGTTAACAGCTCCACCGGGTCGCTACAATGCCTTGTCTTGGCAAATGACACCAGCGGCTACAGGCCCAGCTGCGGGTTATCCGCTCGTTATTCAAGGACAGGCAAGTAAGGCCGGGGAAGCGATCGCCTTCACCTTGAAACTATCCCCTAC
>JBCBJE010000331.1:0-6233 GCA_038523735.1 Cyanobacteria bacterium J06626_18
GAATGAGACATCAGACTAAGGTCTCCCAACGTTAATAAAACAGTGACAGTCTGGTCGTAAGGGGACTACTTAAAGAGTAACCACCCAGAGCGATGCAAATAGCGAAGATTCTCCAGCTTTGATGAACAGTCTATAAGGTCAGATTTGCCGGACTCAGAGGAACCCTACAAAAGTTTATGGAATGTAATGTTGAAGTTTTTTTCTGCGGAGCTGAGTCTATGAAATCAATTGATCTTTGCCGCCTCCGGTGTTTCTGAAAGGCAAGTCACTTGCTAAAGTCCTAATTTTGTCAGGTATGGGGTCGGTAGCCTGCAAGTGGGGTGTTTTTAAAGCGACTTCAGAAGTCAAGAGCTGAGAGTCAGAAGAGCACTGAATTTTGGCTTTTAGCTCCTGACGCCCTATCCAGGCGGAGTCTTCTGGTTAAACGGTTCTCCGTCATGGTTCGCGTATTGCCGGGGTTAGGGTTGAGAGTCACGCTTTCCGATAAGATTTAGAAATGCCTGAAACTGACCGCCTTGAATTTTCAGGTGAGGTTGCCTTGATTTCGGGACAATCTCGTGGTTTACGTTTTAGAGGTGTTTAATGTGATTGCCCGGAACAAAGGTTGAACTCATGAGCCAAGAAGATATTTTTGTAAAGGTCCAGAAAATCGTTGCTGAGCAGCTCGGCGTAGACGAAGCAGAAGTCAAGCCAGAAGCTAGTTTTGCCAACGACTTGGGAGCAGACTCCCTGGACACTGTTGAGCTTGTAATGGCCCTTGAGGAAGAATTTGACATCGAGATTCCCGACGAAGCGGCTGAAGGCATCGGCACGGTTCAAGCAGCGGTCGATTTCATCAAGGATAAAAAGGCGGCTTAGCGGACGCTGGCCGTATGAATGGGAAAGTGTTGTCAACGTAGACCTCTGAGCAACTAAGGGATGAGTGTCTGCATGTAGGTGAGCCATGACAGAGTTGGAAAGAAAGCGGGTTGTCATCACGGGTTTGGGCGCGATCACGCCCTTGGGGAATGACTTGGAAAGCTACTGGCAAGGATTGCTAGACGGTCGGTCAGGCATTGGACCCATTACCCACTTTGATGCGGCTCGACACACGGCTCGGATCGCAGCCGAAGTCAAAGGGTTTGACCCTCATGACTATATGGACCGTAAGGATGCCAAGCGCATGGATCGGTTTGCCCAATTTGCGGTTGCGACGAGTCGGCAGGCACTGGCTGATGCCCGTCTGGAGATTACGGCGCTCAATGCTGAGCAAATCGGCGTCATGATTGGCACTGGTGTGGGCGGTCTCAAAATCATGGAAGAGCAGCAAGAGGTTTACCTCAACCGGGGCCCCAGCCGCTGTAGCCCGTTTATGGTGCCCATGATGATTGCCAACATGGCCGCTGGCTTGACGGCTATTCATACTGGTGCGAAGGGGCCAAACTCTTGTCCGGTAACGGCTTGCGCGGCGGGTTCGAATGCGATTGGCGATGCCTTTCGTCTGGTGCAGCAGGGATATGCCCAAGCCATGATTTGTGGCGGCACTGAAGCGGCGGTGACACCTTTGTCCGTTGCAGGATTCGCCTCAGCTAGAGCCTTGTCGACTCGCAACGACGAGCCTCAGCTAGCCAGTCGTCCCTTTGATCGCGATCGCGATGGTTTTGTCATTGGCGAGGGATGTGGCATTCTCATTCTGGAATCTTTAGAGCATGCCCTCAGCCGAGGGGCTCGTATCTATGCCGAAATCATCGGCTACGGTATGACCTGCGATGCTTATCATATGACGGCACCCGTTCCAGGCGGCGAGGGCGCCGCTCGGTGCATCCAGCTAGCGCTGAAAGATGCGGGTGTCTTACCGGAGCAGGTTAGCTATATCAACGCCCATGGCACCAGTACGCCAGCGAATGATCCCACAGAAACCCAGGCAATTAAGACGGCATTAGGAGCAGCTACTCAAAACATTGCTGTAAGTTCCACTAAGTCAATGACGGGGCATTTACTGGGAGGATCAGGGGGAATTGAGGGCGTTGCTGCCGCGATGGCGATCGCTCATGACTGTGTTCCCCCCACTATCAATCTGGAACATCCTGACCCTGAGTGCGATCTCGATTACGTTCCCAATCAGCATCGCAGCCTGTCTGTCGAAGTGGCGCTCTCCAATTCCTTCGGGTTTGGTGGACATAATGTCACGTTAGTTTTCCAGAAATACCGTAGCTGAGGTTACAAATTGATAAGTATAATGACCTACTAAGAGGTTGTTACGTTGAACGCCTGGTACGAGTTTCTGTCTCTCCTCCATTCGCCTTTTGACAGTGGAGTTAGGCAGGTCTGGAATGGGTTGCCCGTCGGCAACCCCGGTGCGATGATGAGGCCAGTAGGCTTCATTGATGACTGTGGCTGCCTCCAGTGGATTCGCGTGTCAGGTGCCTGCTGTGACGTCGTTGAGTATTTTAGGTCTATGGTTGTCGCATCCCAATCTTTAGAGGCGCTTTGCGTCAATTCGATTCGCTTTCTAGCAATTGATGCTGTCGAAAAAGCAAACTCCGGTCACCCAGGGCTTCCTATGGGGGCTGCTCCCATGGCCTACGTGCTGTGGGATAAGTTCATGCGGTTTAATCCCAAGAACCCCAACTGGTTTAACCGCGATCGCTTTGTCTTGTCTGCCGGTCATGGCTGTATGTTGCACTACGCGCTGCTCTACCTAACTGGGTATGACAGCGTGTCTCTGGATGACATTAAGCAGTTTCGTCAGTGGCAATCAACTACGCCTGGGCACCCCGAGAACTTCGAAACTCCGGGTGTTGAGGTCACGACTGGTCCCTTGGGTCAAGGTATTTGTAATGGTGTCGGTCTGGCCATAGCAGAGGCTCACTTAGCTGCTCGTTTCAACAAGCCGGACAGCACCGTAGTTGATCACTATACCTACGTAATCTTGGGCGATGGCTGCAACATGGAAGGCGTTTCTGGTGAAGCCTGTTCGCTAGCGGGCCACTTGGGTCTGGGCAAGCTGATCGCTTTATACGACGACAACCATATTTCGATTGACGGCTCTACTGACATTGCCTTCACAGAGGATGTTTCTAAGCGCTTCGAAGCTTACGGCTGGCATATCTTGCATGTTGAGAATGGCAACACTGATCTCGATGCGATCGCCAAAGCCGTTGAAGACGCTAAGGCTGTGACCGACAAGCCAACCATGATCAAGGTCACTACCACGATTGGCTATGGCTCTCCCAATAAGAGTGATACTGCTGGCGTGCACGGCGCCCCCTTAGGAACCGACGAAATCAATCTCACGCGGGAGTCTCTGGGCTGGACCTGTGGCGACTTCGAAGTGCCGGAGGATGCCCTCAGCCATATGCGTAAAGCCGTAGAGCGCGGTGCTAGCTATCAGGCTGAGTGGGAAGAAACTCTTGCAGCTTACCGAACCCAGTATCCCGAAGATGCAGCCCTGCTGGAGCGAATGATTTCTGGCAAGCTACCGGAGAACTGGGTCGACGCGCTGCCGACTTACACGCCCGAGGATAAGGCGATCGCCACTCGGAAAACCTCCGAAGCGACCCTCAACGCCCTGGCCCCCGCATTACCTGAGCTGATTGGCGGTTCCGCTGACTTAGCTAAGTCCAACAATACGCTGATGAAGATTTCTGGCGACTTCCAGAAGGGCGCCTATGAAAATCGGAACCTGCGGTTTGGCGTGCGTGAGCACGGCATGGGCGCTATCTGTAACGGCATTGCCCTGCACAACTCTGGGTTGGTTCCTTACTGCGCAACCTTCTTGGTCTTTGCTGACTACATGCGTGCTGCTATTCGCCTGTCAGCTCTGTCTCAAGCTGGGGTTATCTACGTGATGACCCACGACTCCATCGGCCTCGGTGAAGACGGTCCCACCCACCAACCGGTAGAAACCATTGCATCACTGCGGGCCATCCCGAACCTGACAGTAATTCGTCCCGCTGATGGCAACGAAACTTCAGGTGCTTACAAGGTCGCTGTCGCCAATCGGAAGACACCGACGCTGATGGCCTTCTCGCGTCAGAATCTGCCTCAATTGGCTGGCACTTCCATCGATAATGTCGCTAAAGGCGCATACATCCTCTCTGACAGCGACGGTACGCCCGACATCATTTTGATTGGTACCGGTAGTGAGGTGCCGCTCTGCGTGGAAGCCAGCGCTCAGCTGACGTCTGAAGGTAAAAGGGTCCGCGTCGTGTCTATGCCCTCTTGGGAACTCTTTGACGCCCAGGACGCAGCTTATCAGGAGTCGGTGCTGCCCAAGGCCGTGACTAAGCGTCTTGCGGTTGAGGCTGGCATTGGTATGGGCTGGTGCCGTTATGTCGGAGCTGAAGGTGATGTCATTAGTGTTGAGCGCTTTGGCGCCTCTGCCCCTGGCAAGACCGTTATGAAGGAGTTCGGCTACACTGTTGAGAATGTCCTTGCGCGAGCTAACGCTTTGTTGAGCTAGCTTAACCAACTAGATTCGAGGGTTCTAGCTAAAGATCCCAGGGTTCTGATCGTGTCCAGTAGCAACTGGTTCACCCGACAGAACCCTGGGATCTGGCGATCACAGGCTAGTCAGAAATGGTGTAGGTCGAGATCTCACACAGATCGAGTTCGTATTCTTCGACTTCATCACCGCTGTCTGAAACCGCCAGCAAATCATACATGCAGGTATCCGAGCCATCATCAATGATGATTTCTTCCGATGCACCGCTAGCAATTACGGTATCGCCCAGCAGGTCTTCGCCCCAAAACTCAGACGCAGAGGGGCTGACGTACAGGTAGTAAACCTCCTGGCTTGAGTCGTTAATCAGTGTGAACTGAATAGCTTCAGCCAGAGCAGCTTGCGCGCCCACCATCGCAGTAGGGATAGCGCAGGCGATCGCGGCAGCAACGGTACGGAACGAAAATACAGTTGTCATAGTCTTGGGATATCCGTCAGTAAACGAACAATATCAGTCACCCTTAATGCCTAATGGATGATAGAGCTACAGTGTTCCTGAACAATGCAGCTCCGCCCTGTTTGGCATTGGTAAGTAATGTAGACATAACTACACCTGTAGATTTCCCATTTGAGGAAATTACCAACATCTACACAGTGAAAATACAGCAACTTCACCGCCCGTGTTCAACGGAATTGCAAAAGTTGCCAAGATCGCGGGCACTTTACCAATAAAGCTACGCTTCATCGTTACGTCTGCAAAACCTAAGACTGGTCTAGTCAGCAATCCCGCAATTTCACTAGCGCTCCCCTGATCAGCAGATGACGATAGCAACCGAGCCTCAGATGAGGCTTGATTAGTCTCGACTATCCACACACCTTATGGAGAATACTATGCGAGCGTTGTACTTCATTATCGGTATCGCCCTAATGCTGCTGGGCGTCTATTTCCTAGGTAAAAACATCTTATTCACGACTCACGCCTACCCTTGGTGGCGGGGGATTGCTGCTGACCTATCCATTCTTTCTCAGTGTGTCGGCACCTTTATGCTGACTTTCTTGCCAGGAGACGCCAAGCTATTTGGCTGGGTAGCTATCAGCGTTGGCATCGTCTGCGTATTCATGGGCAGTCGGGCAATTCTGAGCCCGACTAGCCTGTGGCAGTTCTTTGTGTCATTTACAGCAATGAGTTTCGGCTACAAACTCATGACGAGTCGGCGCAATCCATTTTGAACAACACATCGAGAATGGAACTTGCAGGTCAAAGCACCCGTTGTCAACATTTGGCATGACTAAGACCACAGAACGAGATGATGCGCATCAAACCTACAATCGGGGTAAATCCCTAATAACGGGAAAACTTAAAAAGGCGCAGTTGAACACTGCGCCAAAACGATAGAGACTCTAGCGACGAGCAGGAACGCATCCAGAGAACTTAACGCCTCTGCTGCCAATCAAGAAGATTCCTGACAAAGAAATCACCTGCACAGATTGGATGTATAGGTTGGGTACAACGAAGTGGGACCTAACCAAACAGATAGCTTAGAGGTGTTGGGTCTTGTTCCTTGCAACCAACCTATGGCGGGATATTTATGTCAAGGAATCACCTAAGTATCCAATTTAATGTTTACGGCTCAGCTCACCTGTAAAGGGTTGAAACCCAGTGACAGGATAGTCATCGTGTGTTGGGCCAAACAGGGCAATAATCGCCTCAGCCAATTCGCCAAAAAAACCGGGCTTTTCGACCATCACAGATACATTTTTCTGTTCGTTAGACATAACAGTAACCTCTTGTATGGGGCACCCTTTCGCC
>JBCBJE010000332.1:0-6232 GCA_038523735.1 Cyanobacteria bacterium J06626_18
CCATTAGTACAGCTCCCTGATAAAGTATTCTATTATACGATTTTCAACCTGAATCCGGAAGAGCCTGAGAGATACGACTCCTCTAGTAGTTGATCATCAATATAAACCTGGCCCGCCTTAACTTCGATCATTTCGCCAGGCAGGCCGACAATGCGATGAATTACGGTTGCCTCTGAATTGGCTGTTTCTTCAGTTATAGGGAGATCAAAAATAACAATTTCGCTGCGCTGAGGTGAGTCAGAGCGATAGGTATGCTTATCAATCAAGATGCGATCGTTGACTTCTATGGTTAGTTGCATCGAACTCGATTGCATATATCGTGCTTCAAAATCTTGAAGAAACTCCTCAGGATTCTCGAATATGGAAGGCAGCGACTGCGAGATACGTACTTCCCATAATTTCGATGGTTCTGACGAATAATTGCCGAGATATAGGCTGGTGCTCAGCATTATCGAAATCAGTACTAATCCTGAAGCATTGTGAAAAAGGCCCATGGTCTAAATTTCCTAGCTTTGTCGGTGCAGACACATCCTTCCGTCTGCACGAACCTGAGCATTCGTCATAGGATGGAATTACTTAATAATCATCTGCTGCTTTTACAAACCGCAATGGCTCGAACCGTACTCAAATTCTCCTCTGAAGACTGCGGCATCTGTCACAAGATGTCCTTTTACGATCGCAAAATTGCCGAAGAACTCGGCCTCGACTTCGTTGACATCAAACTGCAGGACACCGCCACCTACCGCAAATACCGTCAGGTTCTCCTCACGCAATATCCTGACAAAAGCGACATGGGCTGGCCCACTTACCTCATCTGCGACGACCCCGAAGGCGAATTCGCGATCGTCGGTGAAGTCAAAGGCGGCCATCCTAAAGGGGAGTTTCGCGATCGGCTGCAGGCGGTTTTGGCAGGTAAGTGATGGAGTGGAGAGTAGAGGGTGGAGGGTAGAGAGTAAGCAGTAAGTAAAGCTCAGGCAACACCCACTACCCTCTACTCACTACCCCTCCTTCAAACTCCGCTTGCCCCGAATATTCTTCATATGTCGCTTTACAGTGTTTAGCGAGATGAATAGCTCTTGGGCAACTTGGGCGTAGGAAAGTCCGAGTAAGGATAGTTCCCAGACTTCGGTTTCGCGTTGGGTTAACCGATAGCGTTGGGCATCGAAAAGGGCACGTTGGGAGGCGATCGCTTTGCGGTCTTCGAGGGTAATCACGATACCGGCGGACTGGCCAGGATGGGGATCAATCCATTCGGCTTGGACGCGAATACGGGCTGGCGTTCCCGATAGGCTCTCATCTTGCAGGAGCTGGATCGGCTGTTCAGGAAACAGTTGACGGCGCTCGATGAGGCACTGGGCGACTTGGGCGACGGTGGGTGGCAGGGCGGCGATCGCTTTGGCTGAAACGGTTTTAGAATTCGAGACTGCTGCGGTTTGTAAGGCTTGGCAGAGCTGCTGGGCTCGGGGGCTGCTGTGCATCAGCGTTCCTTGCGGATCGAGCAGCATGAACCCTTGAAAGGGGCAGATGCGATCGAGGACGGTGGCAAACAGAATCGCCAGATAGTCCGGTGCCAGATAATCCGGCGTGAGGGAACTCAGTGAAGCTGCTGAACCATTGGACTGAGTATTCGGCAGCAAGGGAAGCGTAACCAAGGTAGGGGGCTGTTGCTTGGCTCGATGAGTCGTGTTCAACACGCGTCTGTCCTCCGCGTTATGGGTGACGATGGATGCGCGGCATATCCCTATGGTCTGGGGGTTAGGCCATGGTTGGGATGCTCATCGCATCACACTCCCAAGATCGCTATTGGTCACCCGCAACGCCTACGAGGAAACAGAGAGAACTCGTAGGCTCGGGAGGGCAAGTTCAGGACACCGCAGTGTCTGGAATTTGACTGAAGCAGGGTGAAGTTTTAGATAACGGCAAGGCAATTTACTGAGGCTCTGCCGAAAGTTACCTGTAGCCCCCGAGAACCTATATGGCCGCCATTCAGGTTAGCCACTTGGAAGGCTGAGATTCTCTCGCCGAGAGCGTTTCATTTTGCCCTCTACCCTCTGCCTTCCGCCCTCTGCCTTTCCTCATGCCCCCCTATCGTTGAACTGTCATGAACAGCGCCCCCCGAGCCAGTGATGTGAATGAATGGTTTCCGCCCGCCTGCCAGGATCGCTACGTCGAAAAGATTGTTGGACAATCTGGCCTAACGCGCCGCCAAGCCATTTGCTTCGTTCGGCTGTGGGGTTACGCTTATCTGCAGCTAGCAAACCAACGGCCCCCTATTCAAGCCCTCGATCGCTGTTCCAGTACCTTTGTTTGCTCCCATCGGGAAGCGGCTGACTTGTTCTACTGCGATCGCTCCCGGGGCAGTGGGCGCTCGGCTGGCATGATGGTCGACCAGCTGATTGCCAAACATCTAATCAAACGGGAACCTACCGATGGTGGTCCCACTCGCTTAAGCCTTCAGATTCTTGATAGCTTCTTGCCCTCCACAGCTCATATCCACAGCACTCAGCTCTATCCAGATGCCTTCAACGTCCGCGAAGATACCTCACCCGTATCTACTTTCTTAGAAGAAAACTACAGCTGGGTCAGCGGGCGATCGCAGACAACCTCCTTCAAGATCACTCAGGTTCTACGTCAGTGGGCTACACAGTGTCCCGACGGTTTGCGGGTACTCAGAACCGCTTCCGATAACGAACCCGTAGGCTTTGCCGCCTTATTTCCTACGCACCCTGACTCAGAAGAACAGTTCCACTTACCGCCCAGCGCCAGTCTACATTTGAGTACTCTGGACAAGACAGACCCTCTGAGGGTAGCCCTGCCGGGTGATGACCAATGCTATGCCGTGTTCGTCCGCAGTTGGCAGATTCGTCCGCTCTACTGGAACTACTCCACCACCTGTCAGTTCTTGCAGGACTCTCAAACAACGCTCCGGAAAATGCAGGCATCATTTCCTAACCTATGTGACCTCTACACGATCGCCATTCATCCGCGCCTAGAAGCCCTCGCCTTCGCAGTTGGATTCAAGCCCTTGAAAACCGATCCCAACTCCTCACTGCGCTGGCTGCACCTATCGCTGGATCGATTCCTCGCAACCGACATTGAAACAGCTCTAGTTGAGTTTGATTTCACTCACGTATAACGGTCAAATTTTCTTGGTACGTTATTGGTAGCAGATACCCCAAATACACTTTCTGAGTCAAACTTAGTCTAGATAGACAGTGCATGCAGTTGTAAGCCGACGCGATCGCATCAGGCAACTTCAAGGATGACTTGGGAGTCATACTCCATCAGCATCCATAAGTTCGACGCACCTTCTCAGAACGTTATCCCAAAGGATGCATTGCCGGGGATACATTTACGATACTGACGCGACAGCACAGAGTGAGAATAACTGAGGGCCGGCAGAACATCAACGCATCACCAGCGAAACCAAATGTGGGATCGCGATGAACTATGAGCACACAATTTCTTCGTAACCTATCGGTAGGTGCTGCTGCAGCCCTGTTGGGTTGCAGTTGTGGCTTTATGGCAAGTCGCACTGAAACACCTATTACGGTGCTTAGGGTCGGCGGGTCCTCAGAAGCATACGAGATTATTGAACTGTTGCTAGAAGCCTACACAGAGACTACGGATGACGTCGAGTTTGATTTTTTTCCGCCGAGCCAAACAAGTGGAAGCATTGAAGGGGTCGAAATTGCAGCATTCGATATCGGAGGGGTGAGTCGCGAATTGACCGCAGCTGAACTGGGTGACCAGCTGACCTACCTGCCCCTCGTAAAAACGCCGTTAGTGTTTGTAATTCATGAGAGTGTGACCGGCATCACTAACATCAGCGCTGACCAGATCAAAGCTATCTATAAGGGCGACATTACCAACTGGCAAGATTTGGGTGGACCAGACGAAGCGATTATTCTGTTTGATTTTGCCGAAGACGAGAACGAAAAACAGGTTCTTAGAGAAACTTATCTAGGAGCTGAGTTAGCAATTACTTCAAAAGCAATTGTCTTTCCTGAAGATGATGAGTTGCTGGAAACAGCCGCTATTACTGAGTTCAGCTTTGCTGCAGTCCCCTCAGAAACTGATTTGAAGGAAATGCCAATAGTTGTTCTGAGCGTTGACGGGATTGCTCCTGCATCTGAGCATATTCAGTCTGGACTATACCCAGTGGCGCTTACGCTAGGCATCGTAGTCCCCGAGCCATTACCTGAAGCAACACGGGCTTTTATCGAGTTTGTTCGTAGTTCACAAGGCCAGCAGCTCTTGATAGAGTCTGATTACATCGTTACCGAAACTGCCCAGTAAGTAGAGAGTCCACTCATCATTAACTCCCATGTTTTAAGTCTTATGTCCGGGAATCGTTATTTATTCAGCTACAGACGAGCATCGCTGCCGCTTAAAATCAGCCTCCCATTTATCCTCATGTTTTTGAGTCTTTGGGTGGCAGGGAGCGCGGCGCTAGGCCAGTACTTTTCTCACCAGCTGGACCAAAAGCAACAGGAACGGGCAGAGAAACTGTCAGCTTTAGTAAAGCGTGAAACCGATAATGAGTTGCTCGAATTAAGGCGCTATGCGCGGCTTTTAGCAACTAAAGGGCTGATTGTTCAAAGTGTTTCAGAGCAAGATGAGATTGGACTCAAACAGGAAATACTGCCCCTAAAGTCGATTCTGCAAACCGACATCATTACAGTATTTGATCAGCAGAAGAATACGTTGCTGGATTCCCGCCGACCTGTACTGCGCGCAGTTGAGCCCAGAAATCAGGAAGTGGTAAACCTGTTGCTGACAGGCTCAGATGTTTCGACCATCCTTTCTTCTGGGAGAACTAACATTCCTATCTTAGCTGGGACAGCCCCAATCAAAGACCCACAAGGAATTGTTGGCGGCATTCTGCTGGGTACGGCCCTGGGGGATGACCTTCTGAATCAAATTAATGCCTCGGTTCAAGAGCAAATTATTGTGCTTCATGAAGGCAAGGTTGTCGCCTCTACTCTGGAAATCAATACCCGCAATTTATCTTTCACTGAGTGGGCTGCAGGTCATCGCGACGCAGATTTCCTAACCATTGAACAGCAAACATTTTTGACACGAACAATTCATCTTGAGGGATTTAATGCGGAGCATTTCGACCTAGTGCTGTTGGTTTCCCAACGCCAGATCATGCAGGCTAAAAACACGTTGTGGTTATTCATCATCATCATCGGTTTGCTGGGAGCGGCCCTGACTATCTTGGGGGGAACTTGGATGGCGCGCCGCATCGCCGACCCCATTCAGGCAATTACTAAGGCCGCCCATCGCGTGGTTGAAGAAGGTGACTTTAGGCTACAAGCTCCGGTCGAAACTCAGGATGAAATCGGTAAGCTCGCCACAGCACTGAACCAACTGATCCGCTGGGTAGAGCAATACACTCATGAGCTGGAAGTGGCCGGACAGACCCTAGAGTCAAGGGTAGAAGAGCGGACGCGCGAGTTGGCTGACACGCTCGAAGAACTCCAGGAAATGCAAGCTCAGCTCATTCAAACGGAGAAGATGTCGAGCTTAGGACAGATGGTCGCGGGTATTGCCCATGAACTGAACAATCCCCTCAGTTTTATCCAAGGCAACATTCCCCCACTCAATGAATATTTTCAGGATTTGCTACATCTTTTGGAAACCTATCAGCGTGAGTATCCACAGCCGACTAAGGCAGTTCTGAAGATGCGGCGCGAGATCGATGTGGAGTTTATCTTAGAGGATTTGGATAAGCTCCTGAACTCCATGAAGGTGGGTGCCCAACGGGTGCAAGATATCGTTGTCTCGCTACGGAATTATTCGCGGCTGGACGAAGCTGCTGTAAAGGATGTGGATATTCACGAAGGCATTGAGAATACGCTTCTGTTGTTGAATCATCGTATTAAACACAAGGTCAAGGTGATTAAACACTATGACCTCTGTTCACCTGTCCGATGCTCACCCGCGCAGCTCAACCAGGTGTTCACCAATATTATTGCCAATGCTCTGGACGCGCTCTCTGAAGCTGACGTTGAGCCCAAACAGCTAACGATTACAACCCGCGAACTCACCTCTAATCGAGTTCAGATCAGCATCTGTGATAACGGTGTCGGGATCCCCCCTACGATCAAAGCCAAAATTTTCGATCCCTTTTTCACAGATGCTGATCTGAACTCGATTAGAGGTGAGTTCGCGGGTTGTAATCGTTAGCTGTTTGGGCTCAACGTCAGCTTCAGAGAGCGCGTCC
>JBCBJE010000333.1:0-6219 GCA_038523735.1 Cyanobacteria bacterium J06626_18
CAAATTCCCTGCTAGCGTACGGATGAGGCTGCCACTCGCAACATCCCAAATTTTGATGGTTTTGTCACCGCTACCACTCACTAACATCGCACCATCTTGGCTAAACGAGAGACTGCGAATGGCACCAGAATGTCCCTCCAAGGACTGAACTAACGCCCCTGTCTGCAGCTGACGAAGTTGAATCTTGCCATCCGCATCGCCGCTGGCGATCAGTTTGCCATTGGGACTCACCGCCACCCCCCAGACCTCGTTCGGGTGTCTTGCGATCGTCGGAGCGGTGCTTTGTAGCGCCAATTCGGCAGCTGAAACGGTGAGCGAAGGAGCGTCTCTGACTTCGTTGAAATTCGGCTGGCCCCAAAGGGTCGAAAACCCGGCTCCTCGAACAGCATAAATGCCGACCCCTGCCATCAGAAGGGTGACCACTCCAGTTAGGGGAAAGACCAGTCGTTGCCAACGGTTGGAACCATGACCTGGCTTGGGTGGCTTGGACGTATGATTCCAGGTAGAACGTTCAACCGGTAAGTATCGCTTGGTCAGTGCCTGCGACGTTAGCGAGGTCTGAAGAGTTGTGGCAGTTGAAGATCGAGATAAAGAGCATGAATCAGCCGACTCAGTAGCCTCTGGGGTAGAGGATTCACTCATCGGGGGAAGCTCGCTCAATTCCGTCTTGAGTTGATACAGCAGTTGCTCTAGCCGCATCACGGAGTTAGGACGATCATCTGGCAATTTCGCGATACAGCTCAACACTAAGGAATCCAGTTCTGGGGGCAGATGGTCACAATCCGGCTGCTCGCGCATGGGCAGTGGCGACTTGGTTGTGTGCGCCATTGCCCAATTCACAAACGAAGTACGCTGTGCGCTCAGACCAAACGGATCAGTGCCGGTCAGCATTTTGTAGAGAATCATCCCCAGACTGTAAATATCGGCTCGCTCATCCAGGGTGGTTTCAACGCGGAACTGTTCAGGGGCCGCATACTGAAAGGTCCCTAGAAACATGTTCGTAGCGTAGGTGTTTTCCGCTTGAGGGCTGCAGATTTTAGCGATGCCAAAATCTAGAATTTTGACAAACTCGCCCAATCCAGTGGGCACCAGAAAGATATTGCCTGGCTTCAAATCACGATGCACTACTTTGACGTGTTCATTCGTTACTGATGTCGGGTGCGAGAGGTCAATCCCCTGATGCGCGAGATATAAGCCCGAACAAATTTGGGTGACGATTTTGATGGTTCGCTCGACTGCAAAGCATTGCTCAGATTGCAATGCCTGCTTCAGAGTTTGCCCCTGCAGATACTCCATCACATAAAAGGGATAGCCTTCAGAGGTAACCCCAAAATCCATCACTTGAACAATATGGTCGCTCCTTAAAGCTGCACAGACCGCCACCTCTCGCTCGAACCGTCGCCGCACTTCGCTCGAGAGTAGCTTGTTGCTCAGCAGTTTTAAGGCGACAGGCTGGCCCAGCAAAGTATCAGTCGCCAAAAACACATCGCCCATACCACCAACAGCAATGCACTCAACAATGGCGTATCGCTGGCGATCGCCAATCGCACAGCCAATCCAGGGATGCGGCGGTTGAGAGCAATTCATCAATGGGGCCTCATGCAAGCTTCAGAAACTCAAACTGCAGACGTAATCGCGCTACGAGTACTTACGAGTGCTGGCGTTCAGTTCAGGAGTTGATTGTGTTTGGTAGATGAGCCCCACAGCAGAATAGTCGGGACAGTACAAGGCAATATCCCTGGGGGGTCTTGTATTAATACCCTAGCAATCCTAAGAGTACTCTGGGGAAACGTCACCAACAGAGAACACCAGGAACAGGGGCTACTCTCCCGTTGAAACTAGCTAAGCAATAAATAGTTAAGAGGTTAACTAGATGGTAGGGACGGATACAAACTGCCTCTAGGTCATTGTCTAATATCGATCCACATGAGTTCAGGCTCCAAATCTATAGGCTCTTTAGATAAGTTCATTAGTTCCAAATCCTCCCAGGAACACCACCGCGTCAGCAGCCATTATGGCTGTTCTTCATTTGAGCGGGTGTGGGATGGCGGGCCGATCATCTGAATCGCAGAGTCTTAGATTTGAACTGTTTGACCTTCTATCTGTTTCTAGGTTTGACAACACTTGCGACAATTTCTCCTACTTAGGTGGGAAGAGAGCCGGATCACTTCGTCTTTTTGGAAGACGGGGTCGATGACACTTTTTTTTCGAATTTATCGATGCTCTTTGATGCTAATCGCTGGGCAGAGACACGAAAGGATTACGTTGAACCTATTTTGATTTTGCAAAACAGAGGTAAATCATGGCTTATCACGGCGATATTTCATCAAGCGCAGACGCCGTTGGCGTTGCCGTCGTCAACTATAAAATGCCGCGTTTGCATACCAAGGCCGAGGTGATTGAAAACTGCAAAAACATTGCTTCCATGATTGATGGGATGAAAGTGGGTTTGCCAGGGATGGATCTGGTAATTTTCCCTGAGTATTCTACCCACGGCATCATGTATGACCATCAGGAAATGATGGATACCGCTGCGGATATTCCAGGACCGGAAACAGCAATCTTTGCTGAGGCCTGCATTCGCAACAAAACCTGGGGTGTCTTTTCTCTAACGGGTGAAAAGCACGAAGCGCATCCTCACAAGGTGCCTTACAACACGCTGATCCTGATGAATGATCAGGGCGAGATTGTTCAGAAGTATCGCAAAATCATGCCCTGGTGTCCTATCGAAGGTTGGTACCCCGGTGGCTGCACCTACGTATCGGAAGGCCCCAAGGGACTCAAGATAAGCCTAATTATCTGCGATGACGGTAACTACCCCGAAATCTGGCGTGACTGTGCCATGAAAGGGGCCGAGCTGATTGTTCGCTGCCAGGGTTACATGTATCCCTCGAAGGAGCAGCAGATTGTGGTGTCTAAGGCTATGGCTTGGATGAACAACACCTATGTTGCGGTGGCCAACGCCACTGGATTTGATGGAGTCTACAGCTACTTTGGTCACTCGGCACTAATTGGCTTTGACGGGCGCACCTTGGGAGAGTGTGGCGAAGAGGAAATGGGGGTACAGTACGCGGCTTTGTCTAAGTTTGCCATCCGCGACTTCCGGAAACATGCGCAGTCGCAAAACCACCTGTTCAAGCTGATGCATCGAGGCTACACCGGCACGGGTAAGTCAGACGATGGCCACGAGGGCATGATGGAGTGCCCCTATGACTTTTATCGGGAATGGGTGCTTGATCCCAAGAAAGCCAAGGAGCGGGCCGAGTCAATCACCCGGGCGGCAGCCGGGACCGAAGAGTGTCCCATTGAAGGTATTCCATCGAAGCGGGAGCTGCCGATACCTGCAGCCAAGCCCCAAACCGAAACGGTTCCAGTCAGCGTCAAAGGCTAGATCAGGACATCAGGATTCGTTGCCCTTGCTACCACCTTTTCAAGGGGGCTGTTTGAACTCTGGGTAATATGGCCCCCTTTTCTTGAAATGTCGGCATTTATGAGTCACGGCATCTGCTGAACTGGGTTGGAGCCTCGCCATCGCAACATATGGCAGCTCGCAGTCAGTCTGGTGAGGGCTGGGTTCACATCTTCGGTGCCATCGCTCCTGACGGCACTGTTGGGGCGCTGCTTAGTCAACTCGGCTTGAAAGCTCATAGCTTTTCCACCGACTTTTCGAACTGCGTGCTGCTGTTCTGGAAACCGTCGACTTAAGCGCTAAGTTGAGCAATCTAGCTGACAAGATGAACAGCGCCTTTTCTCCAATTTTGGAGCCAGAGGTGATTTGGCTGCAGACTGTCAACGAGCTACTCAGCTCTATCAAGCGCAAGCGTACCCACATGCCCTAGAAGTGCTGCACAAGCTGAACAAGCCAATCGAGTACGCATCATCCAGAAAGCGACCATTTGCGATCGGGTAACGATGCATTCACCCCACTGATACCAGTTCTGCAAGCTAGCGCTACACATCGTAAATGAGGGGTGATGGGGTGGCATCTGTAGTCCGAGTTCAAAGAATTGGTCTAACCCACCATCCTTAAATGAGGCGAAATACATGCATTCTCAAACTCCTGTAACCCGCAATGAAGCCTTAGTAACGGGGGCCTTAGTTGGCGCTAGCTTGCTACTGCTAGAAGCCCCTGCATTGGCTCACCACCCCTTTGGCGGCAAGACACCCGGCAACTTTATTGAAGGCATTCTGTCGGGCATGGGCCACCCAGTCGTCGGCCTCGATCACCTCGCTTTCGTGATTGCTGCCGGGTTAATCGCTGTGTTATTTAATCGCGGGTTGATGATTCCGGTTGCTTTTGTTGCAGCGTCTTTATGGGGTACAGGCATTCACCTGATGAGCATTGATCTGCCCGCTCCCGAATCCATCATTTCCGCATCGGTTCTACTGTTTGGCGTACTACTGGCGATGAAGAATGCCCTGCCTGCTGGGGTAGTGGCTGCACTTGCTGCTGGAGCCGGATTATTTCACGGCTATGCCTACGGTGAAGCCATTGTTGGAGCTGAAATGTCACCCACGATCGCTTACCTGCTGGGCTTTGCCGGTATTCAAATGGGGATTGCTGTCGGTGCTTATTACATCGCTAAGCAGTTGAGCGGCAGCACCGACCAAGGTTCTCTCAGCCTACGCTTTGCCGGATTCACGCTGGCTGGTGTCGGAGCTGCATTCCTATCCGGTGTTTTGCTGAGCTAAGGAAAATTCATAGTCGGTGAGTAAGGTAGCAAGAACTGCAGGCACAAAGCCATCAAAGTATGGCTCGAACATAGGCCATCTTTACTTATGAATAAATGATCCCCATGAGCCATCAAAATATGTAGTTTTATGTCACGCGATCGCCATTGTATTAAAACGCACAATAGGGGTTGATATATTCAGATTTACTGCATAGGAAAGTGGCAAAAAATTGTTTTGAGAACAGATAGATTTAGCGTCTATAAACTTGCAGTTAGTAATACTGAAAGTTTTCTGCTCATTGTTTTATGGATGCTATTTCTGCAGATCAATGGGGTGAGATGCAGGAGGAGTGATGAAGCGACGAAAATTTTTTCAGTCCACAGGTTGGGGCAGTTTAGGATTTATTTTAGCGGCTCAGAGTAGTGCCTTAGCTTCAACATTTCCTCGAATCGACAATCGACCTTCTTTAGAGTTGGAAACGTTTGACTTTAGTGCCACTACTATCGACAAGGCCGGTGTTGTAAGACAGCGAAAAACCCACACGGCAAGTTTTTTCTCCGAGTCCCTGAGTGCCACTGAGCAACTCGCGATGGTGGCGATCGCGCCCGGCAAGTTTTGGATGGGGCCATCCCGATTAGAGTCCCGTGCACAAGCTTATGAACGACCTCGGCATGCAGTGGGGCTATCATCCTTTTTTATCAGCAAGTATCCGATTACGCAGGCGCAATGGGCCGCAGTGGCGGCTTTGCCCAAAGTGCGGCGTGAACTCAATTCAGTACCGTCTCACTTTCAAGATTCGAATCGCCCCGTCGAGAGCATTTCCTGGTTGGATGCGATGGAGTTTTGCGATCGCCTTAGTCAGCAAACCGGTCGCCAGTATCAGCTTCCCAGCGAGGCGCAATGGGAATATGCCTGTCGGGCGGGGACGCAGACACCTTTCAATACCGGCGCGACGATTACGAGTCAGTTAGCTGATTACATCGGCACCTACACCTATCAGGCCGAGAATTCAGGCACGTATCGTCAGGCGACAGTGCCAGTGGGGCAGTTTCCACCCAATGCCTTTGGCCTGTATGACATGCATGGCAATGTCTGGGAGTGGTGCGCCGATAGCTGGCATCCAACCTATCGAAATGCCCCCATGGATGGCAAAGCTTGGGTCGAGGCTCAGCGATCGCCTATGCGCACCATCCGGGGCGGCAGTTGGCTGGATGCGCCGGTCAAAATTCGGTCGGCGAGCCGTTCTGGATATCTCGAAACGGGTCTTAATCGCACGATTGGATTTCGAGTCAGCGTGGTTTAAAGGTGCATTTACAGGAGCGATATCAAGTCGATGGCATTGATTCAGAAAGTTCCCGTCACGGTACTCACAGGCTATTTAGGTGCTGGCAAAACCACTTTGCTCAATCGCATTCTCACCGAAGAGCACGACAAGCGAATTGCTGTAATTGTCAATGAATTTGGCGAGGTCGGTATTGACCATCAATTAGTGATGGATGCTGACGAAGAAATTTTTGAGATGAATAACGGCTGCATTTGCTGCAC
>JBCBJE010000334.1:0-6211 GCA_038523735.1 Cyanobacteria bacterium J06626_18
AGATTACTTGATGCTTTTCAGGATTTTTAGAGTCTACTTTAAAGTGTCTTTTTTTGAGGAACATGCAATCTTTATATACGTCAAAAATCACGTTAGCCGATGGCGGTTTGTATCGATAATCGTTCCCTGCTATGAACATAACTTCCGAATCAATCCAGAGCTCCAAATCTAAAAATCAACCTGTTGTTCAACGGCGATTTCGCGTTAATTCCTTTGGCCTGCAGTTGTTCTTAGTCATTATGGGAGGGGCGATGGCCGCCATGGGGGCGATGGCCTTTCTCTTTGGAGAAACGGTCAAATATCAAGCTGAAGGACACATCAGAGGAACACTCAACAACAAGGTTGATACGATTAACGAAGTCATTGATCAGGCTGAGACCTTGGCCTATGGACTGAATATCAGTGTGGCAACCTTGCATGTCCGTCGAGCTGAGACGCCTGAAACCTATCAAGAATTGACGCGCAAGCTCTTCAAAGGTCGCCCCGAGTTTGTAACGGGTCTGGGGTTTGGTCAAAAAGAGTATGGCATTCTGCCAAGCAAGCGGTGGTTTTTTCCTTACTACCAAGCCTCGCCGCTAGTGGCTCGCTCCTCTGCTAATGCCTCCCTGACAGAGGCTGAACTTGCCGAAGCACAGTCTGACGGTCGCTATGTCGATCAAGTGGCTCCCAGATACTTCTATCCAGAGACGGAGCGCTACCGCAAGTACTTTCTGCCGCAGGTCAATCGTTGGACAATCCCATATGAGAGCGACGATCGCGGTGTATTGCTCACGTACTACTCACAAATTTTTGATAACGCTGGTGAGTGGATAGGCACCGCTGTCATTGATGTCGATGGAACGTATTTGAGTACAGTATTGAACGAACCTGTCCTGCGAGATGGGGGCGAACTCATGCTCCTGACATCAGCTGGCGAAGTCATTGCCAACCCATCTGGTCCAGGTCAATTAGGCACCCAGACCTACGAAGATATTCCAGGGCTAGGAGATATCTGGTCCGAAATTGATCTACAGACGACTGGTTTCTTAGAGGGTGAAACAGGCTACTGGGCCTACACTCAGATTCCGGAGCGGGATTGGCTGTTAATGGCATATGTGCCCTATGGCGTTGTTTTTGGCCGCGTAATGGTAATTACGGTGATCACTACGACCGCAGTGGCGCTGTTGCTGGCGGGGGTTATTGCGATCGCCATTAGCTACCTCAATCAACGGCTACGACCCGTGCTAAATGAGTGTCATCGCTTGTCCGAAATCGATGACGCGATGCTGGAACAGCTACAAAACAAGGATGAACTAGAGCAACTCTCCCTGTCATTTTTTCATCTGCTAGAGCAACTGACTCAGCAGAAGCCAATCCTAAATCAAGTGCAATCATTAGAGCATGTGGTCATGGCAACCGCTGATAAAGAACAGCAGCAGTCCCAGCTGATCACTCAGGTTCAGAAATGGATGGATAACACGGATGATCTGTCGCAACTGCTAACCGAGCAAGCTACGGCAATGGAGGAAGCGGGCAGCGCTACCCACGAAGCACTTAAGGCGGGCACACAGAATATGACATCGGTGATGACCGAACTGGAGATGTTTCGTCGGAACACGCGTCAACTTCCTGAGCAAATGCAGGATTTGTTGCAAGCAACAGAGCTGACGACTCAGGCGACGCAAGAACATCACCACTTGATCAATCGGGCCAAAATGCTGGTTCTGAACGCCTTTACCCTAGCAACCCGAGCTTCGCAGCAGCAGAATCCCAGCGAATTCAAAGCTACAGTTGTTCAATTTCAACGTTTGATCACTCAACTACAACAGCTAACTGATCAATTCAGTCAAGCGCTGGCAGCCCAGCAGACTCAACGGAAACAGGTTCAAGAAGTAGGCTCAGACTTGAACGACTCTGTTAGAAGCCTTGAACGACAAACACGGCACCTTACAAGCAGTATTGAGATGTCTCAAGATGCGCTGGGTCGGGGTAGAACAACAGCTCATCAAGTTACGCATATGGGCGAACAGGTAACCCAATCGAGCCAACAATTAGGCGAGCTGGTGCAAGCCATTCAACAAACGATGCAGAATATTGTGGCGATCGCTGATGCGACCCAAACGCGATTGCAAAACCGGACATAACAAAGTAGGCGTTAGCGGGTATGAGACCAGTACAATAAGTGAAGTGTTAACAAATGTGACGTTCGCTTCTCAATGAATCTCCTCTTCCTGCTTAAACTGCTTGTGGGGTTGGCAATCGCTGGCATCGCGGTGTATCTCTTAACGCCTCGACGCTATCAGTCCTCCGACACCGTTGCCGAATCCTACGACCAGTGGACCCAGGACGGCATTTTGGAATTTTATTGGGGTGAGCACATCCATTTGGGACACTACGGCTCGCCACCTCGACGCAAAGACTTTATTCAGGCCAAAATTGACTTCGTCCATGAAATGGCACGCTGGGGAGGATTGGATCAACTTCCCCAAGGCACTACGTTGCTGGATGTTGGTTGCGGCATCGGTGGCAGCAGTCGCATTCTGGCCCGCGACTACGGTTTTTCTGTCACGGGGGTCACCATCAGTCCTGAGCAGGTGCAACGAGCCCGAGAACTCACACCGATAGGACTGGATGCTCAGTTCCGTGTCGATGATGCGATGGCCCTGTCGTATCCCGATGCCAGTTTTGATGTGGTGTGGTCGGTTGAGGCTGGGCCGCACATGCCGGATAAGGCCACGTTTGCCCGCGAACTACTGCGGGTGCTCAAGCCGGGGGGTGTTTTGGTCGTCGCTGACTGGAACCAACGGGATGATCGCCGCCAGCCCCTCAACTTTTGGGAGCGTCCGGTGATGCGGCAGTTGCTGGACCAGTGGTCCCATCCAGCGTTTGCAAGCATTGAAGGCTTCTCTGAAAAGTTGGCTGCAACCGGGCTTGTCGAGGGGGATGTTATGACCGCCGACTGGACTCAAGAAACCCTGCCGTCCTGGATTGACTCCATCTGGCAGGGCGTGATTCGACCCCAAGGGTTTCTCCGGGAAGGCGTACGCGGATTTATCAAATCAGCGCGGGAAATTCCCACGATTCTGCTCATGCGGTTGGCCTTTGGAGCAGGGCTTTGTCGCTTTGGCATGTTCCGGGCGCGACGCGGCAATGGATTCACCCAAACAGCCCGCTCAGTAGCAGAACCCGCCCAGGTTTAGCGATCGCCCCCTCTTTTAGAAACACTTGAAACTATTACCAAAGCTGCAACTCCGTTACTGGAGGGAAAGCATAAGTAGCCCAAGCTCTTGACGTTAACTCTAGCCGCTCTTTTATCACGAGCCTAACCCTATGGAACCCATCGCTATTTTCATGTTCGGATCGGTTGCCCTCATCCTGGGGCTCATCTTCCTTTCCCTTGTGTGGGGCATTTTGTCTAACCGACAAACCGCCAGAGCAACAGCCAATCGAGCCCCTCTTAGTCAGGAACAGCCAATTGCGGCTACCGTCGCGGCTATTGTTTTAGTCGGATTTTTCGTAGCGTCTCTGTTTATCGGTTCGGAGTTTTTGGCATCCGATGTCGATCGCACCTCTGTGGCTATGTCGGTAATCAACTCAAATGATCCGGTTGCCCAGATGGAGCTGAAACAGCTAGCGCGCAAGGTTGATCGAGCCGCTGATGGGATTTATGGCGGCTTGGACACTACCAAGAACTTCATTGGTAAAACAGAACCTCGCAAGCAAGCCATCGAACGCGGTCGCGATCGCGCCCACGGCAAGCTTAAGTCTCTGGCCGAGCGCATCCAAACCGCAGCCGAACAAAATCAACTCCCGTCTCCATTAGATCAGAAAAACGCAACGCACATCACCACAGGTGTAAGCTGATGGGCTTCAACACCTTACTCTGATGGCTTTTGCAGCCTGGCAAACCGGGCTTTGATATCCGTAATCGCGAAAAGGGCTGCAAACTGCAGTCCTTTTTTTGCATAAAACTCACTGCCCCCCTGCTGCCGATCCACTAGGGCAAGAATTGTATCGACGGTATAGCCGGCATTCCGCAAGCGCTCAACCGCCTTCCAGGCCGACTGGCCCGTGGTGACAACATCTTCTAGCACAACAACGGACGCGCCTTCAGGCAAAGTGGGTCCCTCGATATACGCCTGCGTACCATGCCCCTTCGCTTCCTTCCGCACAATCAGTGGCGTGATCAGGCGATCGCAGTAAGCCCCCACGATACTCACAGACGTCACCATCGGGTCAGCCCCTAAAGTCAGCCCTGCCACCGCGATCGCGGTCTTTGGCACTTGTTCCAGAACCAGCCGCCCCACCATCACGCCCCCTTCTGGATGCAGCGTCACCTGTTTACCGTTGATGTAGTAGCTGCTCTTTTGCCCCGAAGACAGCACAAAATTCCCCTCGCGATACGCAACTTGGCAAAACAGATTAAGGAGGCGATCGCGTAGCTCCGGCAGTGGCGACGTAGTCAAGGTCAGGATTGAAGACGATTCCATAGAGAGGTTGTGTTGACGTTGGTATTAGGCTATCAGGTAGAGGGTGATGGGGTGATGAGATCTCGAAGACATCAACATTTACGTAGGAGCAATCTTTTGTCAAAAAGTTATTTACTCCCCCCCTTCCCCCTACTACTCCTTCCGGAGAACTAAACACTTCGCGTGAAGTGATCCCCGTATATGTAGTGGTCCACCTAATTCATATCCCCGATGCAAATACACCGCTGGTTTCCGTTCACAGCTGCTGGCCTGTTGGCGATCGCGTTTGGGAGTTCGCGGCCACTGTTGGCCCAGCTTCCCCATGAAGTTGTGCTCGAACCCATTACCCTGACAGGATCTGAGGTTGGCGGAGCAGCTTACATTCCTGATAACCAGACACCCTCGCAGCGACCGGTCGATGGACCGGTTCGAGCTGTCGTCAATACAGACGATCGCACACCTGTACTAAGTCGTCGCTATCCCTGGTCGGCAATTGGACGGGTCGATTGGGTCGATGCCGATGGCGCTGTTTTGGGAGCCTGTACCGGGACGCTCATTGGCCCCAGTCTGGTTCTGACAAATGCACACTGTCTCATCGATGAAGCCACCGACCAGCCAACCGCTCTCGAAATTCTTTTTCGGCCCAACCTAATCCAGGGGCGGGCCAATGAAACAGCCCGCGTGATTGACTACGTGTATGGCGAAAGTCCTTTTACAGGGAGTCAAAGTGAGGATTGGGCACTCCTTACGCTTGACCAACCCCTGGGTGAAACGTATGGCTATTTGGGGTGGCGTACAGTTGATTTTACTGACATCACCACACTGACAGAATCTGACGGCCAGATCAGCGTTGTCGGTTATTCTGGCGATTTCCCAACAGCATCTTTGAGCGGGTTTGGGGATCCTGGTGAAACCGCTGGACTCAGCAGTAATTGCAGCGTTCTGTTTGTAGTCCCTGATGGCGATTTGGCTGATAGCCTTATCCACAGTTGTGACACCAACCCTGGAGCCTCAGGCGCGCCGCTCTTCGCACTCTTTGAAGATGGCAATTACTACATCGTTGGACTTCACGCCGGTAGCGTGGAATTACTGGAGAACGTGACCTTACCCACTGGTGAGAACACTGACGTCCTTAATCGAGGCATTCCAGTGTCTAAATGGTCTAAGCAGGCAGCGGGTCTTCGCTAGAAAGCAGCTTGGCTTTGCAGCTATCTAGCCAAGCAATAATCTGACAGCAGACTAGGCGCGACCTAACCCCTCTGAACTGCCGCGGGCTTGCAGTCAGAGGGCTGAATCCGGTACTTGACCAAGTCGGCCAGCTCTTGCAGCTGATTGATCGCTTCGGCCCCTTCCAGCTTCATCAGCTCGCGATCGTCACGCATTTCCGTCCAAGTGATGCCGTAATCGGATACCAGAAAACGAATAAGGTGGCTGTCACCTAGGCTGACCATGAAAGAAGCACTGTTCATTTGTCCGCCGCATGTGTAACAGGAAGCCAAATAGCCTCTGCCTTCCAGGACAACTGCCAATGCCTGCAGGTTCATGACTAGATCTTGTACAAAGCGCCGGTGCTGTTCTGCCAGTCGCACAAACATGGCAAGTCTCCATTACTCCAAGATTTCATTCTAACCACGTTTTTCACATTCTTTTAAGAAAGTCAGGAAAACCCTGATGGAGTTCATGTTTGGATAACCATGCTCGAAAGCCTCAAGTTGAGTCCACGGCAGCTCCTTCTTGGATTTAGGAACTGTGGACTCTATTGA
>JBCBJE010000335.1:0-6170 GCA_038523735.1 Cyanobacteria bacterium J06626_18
CCCTTCTCGCCTTCTGAATCGCTCCGACCCAACGTCGGCGATCGCCGTGCTCCATTCGCAAAATGTCCTCCAACGACCAGTGAAAATTGAAGGCGAGAAGGGAGTAGGGGAGTAGAAGGGTGGATAGGTGGATAGGTGGATAGGTTAATGGGGTGATGGGGTGGGTAGCCGTAGGGGCAGGTTCAGCCGATCGCCCATCGGAAAATCCCTTTTCTCTCGCTCAAAACCTGCCCTGACATATGTGAAGGCATAGCCCAAAAATCAAAGGGACGCAATGACAAACGGTAATCACAATTCAGAGGTGAAGCAGCTGCAAAAGGGAGGGTTTGTGCGCCTTTTGCAAACGGTTGTGCTTACCAGTTTGCTTATCACAGGCGGCCTCACTGTTTGCCGCTTTTTGGGGTTGTTTGAAACCTTGGAAATCGCGGCTTACGACACCTTCATCCGCCTCAAACCCGTGGCTCCCTTAGACGATCGCCTCCTGGTAGTTGGCATCAGCGAAGCTGATATCCAAAGTCGCGAAGAATATCCTATCCGCGAAGGCACCGTTTTAGAACTTATTGAGGCTTTGGGACAGTATGAGCCAAGCGTTATTGCCTTAGACATGGCACTGGACTTTCCCCAAGGCACCGATGAGGAACGGGTACAGCTTGCCGAAGTACTGGCAGAGAGCGATCGCATTATCTCGGCGTGCTTGATGAGTTCGGCTCAGTTTCCGGGCGTGCCTCCAGGACCGGGTGTCAGCGATGACTTAGTTGCGTTTGCCGACTTTCCGCAAGACCGCGATGGCATCATTCGCCGCAGCATTTTGGTCTCGACACCAGGCGAAGTGTTGGTGGATGAGGTGGCGCGATCGCACCTCTGCAATGAGCCGGGTCAAGAAATTCTGTCTTTGAGTCTACTGTCGGCGCTGATTTATTTGGAAGATGAAGACCTGTTTGCGGAGCAGACGGATGCGGGGGATCTAGTCTGGGAAAACACCGTGATTCGGGGACTGGGTCAGCGATCAGGGGGATATGCCAATACAGGGGCCGTCGATTATCAGGTCATGCTGAACTACCGGGCTCCACGTGATGCGGTTCGGCAGGTGAGCTTGAGCGATGTTCTACAGAATCAGGTAGACCCCGAGTGGATTCGTGATCGCATCATTTTGGTGGGATACACCTCACCTGTCGTTGGGGATATTTCGACGACCCCTTACACCGAGACGCTCTCTGGCTTTCGGGGTATGCCGGGAGTGATTATTCATGCTCAGGCGACCAGTCAGCTCATCAGTGCGGTACTAGATGACCGACCGTTAATTCAGAGCTGGCCCGAAATTGGCGAAATTTTGCTAATTGGGATGTGGAGTCTGATTGCTGGACTGCTAGCTTTTTTCACGCGCCACATCATCCCGCTAACTATTGGTGTTATTGCCAGCCTCGCAATTGTCTGGGGTCTTTGTTATGCCTTGTTTCTACAAGGGGTATGGCTACCCGTTGTCCCCCTCACAGTTGTGATTGTGTTGACGACAGGCGCAGTTAGTATTGTGAACCAGGCGCGGCAGAGCGTCTATGTGCAGGCCATTTTTGAACAGTTGCAGGCCGAGATTCAGGGGCAAATGAACCAAGGTCGAAGCTCCCACCGCGATCGCTTGGATGACTTGCTGCAACGGGCTCGTACGATTCGCCGCCGCCAGGCCATCGGGGACGCCCTCGAACAAAACGAAGTGGATGAGTCTGCTACCGATCCGCTGCACATGCAGTTTGACTCCCCCGAGGTACAAACCTTTTATGAACAGATTAAAACCGAGCTGCAGCAAAAGTTTGAAGCCGAAAAGACGGCGCTAGCCCAAACCCAACAGTCAGGCGTGGGTAAATCGGATCGGCTCAAGTCGCTGCTTAGGAAGTCGCAGAATACACGCGGGGCGCATCCACCTCCACCACCCGCCAAACTAGGTAAGCCCCATGACTAATACTGTGTCCTCATCCCCAAGTGCGGGTGATGCCTCACAACCGATTGAAGGCTTACGGAGTACTCTCGCAGGCTTCACATCCACGCATCTAGAGGAAGCTGATGAATTAGCTCCCATAGCTCAGCAGATCCTGGACGATCCAGTGGCTTTAGAAAAATTGAGCGATCGCGTATTTGAACTGTTCAAGCAAGACATCCGGGCGCAGCGTGAACGCAGTGGTTCCTACAGGAGGTGATGACAATGGTAAATGCAGGTTCCGGTCCGCCAAGCCAGGCAATGCGCCCCGAAAATTTTGGGCAAAACTACGTCACAACCAACCGCTTTTACGTCGAGATGGATAGTGAGCTGAAAGCCTCTTTTACCGAATGTTCGGGGCTCGATGTGCAGATTGACAAAGAGGTCTTCTCGGAGGGGGGCGTCAACGAGCAGCAGCGCGTTCTGCTAAAGCAGGTCAAGTTTGGGGATATCACCCTGAAGCGTGGCATGACTGATGACCTGATCTTCTGGCAGTGGATTAACAAGGTCTTGGAGGAAGGTCGGGCAGAACGGCGCAATATGAGTATCCTCGTGTTCAACCAAGCCGGGGAAACCATGCAGTCTTGGACGTTGTATGGTGCGGTACCCGTAGCCTGGAAAACTCCCAGTATGCAGGCTGATGGCAGTGCTGTCGCAATTGAAGAGTTGACCTTGGCCTACGAGGGATTGAAGGTAGCCGCTAAGGGGGGTGGGGGTGTCACAACGGGAATTGCACGCGATAAGAAAACGGGCTATTTTCAAGAGTCTTAAACAATGTCATCGTTAGCGCCTAATTCTGGTTCATCTAATGCCCGTGCCGACTGGAACACGGTTGAACCGTTGGGTGTGTATAAACCACTGACGGCACGATCGCGATCGCCCTTCATTCAGCCACTGGGTATGCGATCTCTTGCAGTCCTGCAGCCCCAACTGTTTTCATCGGATGCGATGTCAGGGCGGTTGGCGGATGAATTCGGAATTGATGATACCAATGCTGGCCCCGATGATGTGGATGCGATGGGGTTGGGGCCGAGTCAGTTGGAAGGTGAATTCGGGATTGAGGATACAAATATCGGCCCAAATGCCTCGCCCCTGCGGGACGCGATTTCAACAACGGCAACCACCCAAACCACATCTATCCAACGACAAACGCAGGCATCTGACCCATCCTCGACGCTTCCGGATGCAACGGGTGCGGGACCGATGCGATCGCAGTCACCCGTTCAACCACAGTCACCTAATTCATCACAGACATCCAATACAGCGGCAATATTTTCTGCCGACCCTCCGGCCACTTCGACGTCAGCACCACAGGTATCGGAAGCAATCCCAACCAATTCAGCGTCTGAGAGCATTCAGCCTCAGAGGACTCAAGAAGCATCGCAACCGTTTGCAACTCCGTCATCCATAGAAAACATCACCTCAACCCCCGAGACTAAGACTTCTCAAGCCCCCGCATCCGCTCCCACATTCGCTATAGGCGCTTCACCGACAATCCAGTCGCCTGCGACATCGTCCACCTCCGAAACGATACAGCGACAGGCGATTACCGAAACATCTGCGATCGCGCCTTCAACTGACACCGCCAGTAGTCCTAGCGCTGCCAGTGCCATCCCTGAGAGCCGTGTCTTCGTTCCATCGGAAACAACTTCTGTCTCAACTCCCGCCAATGTAGCCCCGCAGAGGGCATCGACGCAGGCGAAGATTCCCCCGCACGAAAATTCTTCCGTTACCCTCGCGAATGATTCTCGTTCTACCAGCGATCGCCCAAGTTTGCCGCCATCAGACCTCACGGCTGATCCTGATGGCGGTGCTCTGCAGCGATCGCCCACCCAGGAACCTACGGAAACTACACCTGCCGCCCCTAAGACTACACCGTTGCAGCGCCAAGCCATCACACCCGGCTTACCCACAACAGAGTCAACTGATTCAATTAATCGTGCTTCGGTTCAAGCCAATGAGGCGGCAATCTCGTCATCTTCTTCAGCAGAAAGTGTTCAACCCCGAGTCGCTTTAGGGCCTTCACAGACTGCTGCGCCTTCTCTGGATACGTCTCCTGCTGATGGCTCTCCATCTGCCGCGTCTCCCACCGAGGTCATTCAAGCTACGGCATCAGTTTCTGGCACATTTGATCCAAACGCACCCTCCTCTCTGCCAACTTCAACCTCTTCGCTAGAAAACTCACTCGCAACAACCCAACCTATCGCTCGCTCGCTGGATAAAGATGCCGAAAAACCTTTCGACCAAGCTGACAATATCACCAGTGAAGTTGTTCAGGATGCCGTCGGTCCAAGAGCCTCTGACCAGAGTTCAACAATGTCTGGTGATCGATCAGCAGGAATAACTTCAACACCCGTAACCGTCTCGCATCAGGCTGCCGGAACAGGGAACAGGGAACAGGGAATAAGGAATAGGGAACAGGGAGAAGTCAGGAGTCAGGAGTCAGGAGTCAGGGAAGCTTCTGAGAGCTCCAGTGTGCAAAGAAAATCGACTCAAGACACTTCTGCATCGGGCACTCCAGAATCTATCGACATCCTTAGTTCTGCGGCATCGCTTCAACGAGCAACTGCCCCAACAACAAACGCAACCACTGCGATCGCCGCATCACTCGCCCCTGACTCAACCGACTCACAAACAAACACACCCGTATCAGATTTCGAAGGGAGTGTTCCAGATTCCTCCACTACTCCAACGCTTCAGCAGCGGGTCATCCCAGAGACGACCATCGCCGAATCACCCCAGACAGATATACTGCTTCAATCTAGAACTGACTTAGAAACCCCCAGATCTACATCACCTGCTGAAGCACCGGCAGCTCCCTCTACTGCCCCACCCCTTCAAAGAACCGCGAGCCCTGACGCGATCGCGGCTGACTCACCCCCAACAGCGATTTCCAGGTCTGATTCACTTTTTCAGCATGGAAACAGCACAGAGACGATTACGCCCGCATCAATTTCTGAAGCACCAACAGCCACTTCAACGAACCAGCCGCTTCAACGGACGGTTAGCGCTGCGACAAACCTACCTGAGCTAAGGGAGCAGTCCCCAGAAACGTCTTCCGACTTAGTAGAAACCCTCCAGCCGACATCTCTTGTTGAACAAGAAGCGGCACTTGCGGAGACACCTATGTCACCCGTACCCAGTTCTACATCCTCAGGTCAACCTAGTCGCCAAGCTCAGCAAATCAACCGAACCTCTCAGACCACACCTAGCGCCAGTCCTGAGGCAAGAGCTATCGAGTCCATTGTCCCTGACTTGGCGCCTCAATCTGCCGCAGCATCTGCTGTTTCAGCACTATCCAAGCCAGCTTCGCCGACAGACGTTCTACCTACCGAGCCTTCCTCTCCGTCAGCGAACACAACCGTCCAAAGAGCTACCTCCCTGACCTCAATATTGCCAGCCCCAACCCCTTCAAGTTCCAACACGCTAGCAGCAGCAGTCAATACCCCAGCAATCGATCCAGCCACAGAACGTCCCTTCCTTTCCAACAACAGAACCGTGCAGGGAGCAGTCGCTTTGCCTCAAGTCACTCAAGATTTGGGAGTCTTCACACCCCTGCGATCGCCCCTCGATTTAAATGCACCTGCCGACACACCCACACCCGCTACAGAACGTATCCCCAACGCCACCGCCCCATCCATTCCCGACACTGCCATTGCCGTTAACCAAGCTACACCTAACTCTGTGCAAGCTTGGTCAACTCTAGAAGATTTAGTGCAACAGTCTCCAGTAGCGGACATCCCCGAAGCTTCTGGAAATGCAATTCAAAGGCAGAAAATTACAGCAGATACTGCGCATGAAGGTGCAAGCGATCGCGCTACTCCTATTCCCTCAGAACAACCGACCCCCAATCTCCCTCCTTCGGCAGCTTCCACATCCTCACCTGACGCATGGGACAGCATCGCGGATTTGCTGGAACAATCTACGCCTCCTGATTCTGCGGACGCGATTGATCGGGCTGCGATATCTGGCGCGGACGCGATTAATCGCGTCGCTACGTCTGGGTCTGATGCGGACACAATCGATCGGGCCGTTACATCCTCCCTGCACGCGATCGCCCCTGCCAGCGCCACCCCCGCTCCCTTCCCCAACCTCCACGCCCTAGACACCCCACCCCCACCTATCCAGCGGCAGACGTCCCTCTCACAGTTCACTGGCTCATCTGCTGTGAGCCGCTGGATCGGCAATGATGATGAGCCAG